>JACOTG010000032.1 GCA_016178505.1 Planctomycetota bacterium | reverse complement strand
CGATACGCGGCCTCCGCTCCCGCCAAGAGAGAGTCCGCCGAATCGTCGCGCGCCTCCGCGAGGGTCGCTGCCTGACCGTAATCTGAACGCGCCCCCCCCGAGTCGCCGAGCGCCTCGCGACACCGGCCGGAGAGGAGCAGGGGCAAGGGATGGTCGGATCGCAAGCGATGGACGACCTCGGCTTGCGCGAGGGCCTCGCGGAAGCGCTCGGATTCGACGAGGAGGAGGAGCAGGTCCATCTGCGCCGCGGTTCGCGTCGGCTCGAGCGTGATCGCGCGACGATACGCGTTCTCGGCGGACGCGCGGTCGCCGAGCGCATCGAGCGTCGCGCCCAGGTTCGTGACGATCTCGGGACTGTTGGGATCGATCGCCAGCGCGGACTCGAGCGTCGCACGCGCCTCCTCGAGCTGGCCTGCCGCGTGCTGCGCGGCGCCGAGCGCGTCGAGCACTCGCGGGTTCCTCGGATCGATGCGCGCGGCCTGGCGAAGCGGCGGGATCGCTTCCGTCGCATGCCCGGCGTGGAGCGCCGCGCGTCCCGCCGAAAGAAGCGGGAGCACGCCGATCACCGACTTTGGATCCGGAGCGGAAGCCGGTAGGGGCGCGTCGTCGGGGCGACCGGAGACGTAGCCGAGCGATTCGAGCGCCGCGCGATCGGCGACGGTCGGTCGGAAGGTCACGTCGCCACTCGGCCTGTGGAGAGCATCGCGAGCCTTCGTGAAGTGAGATCGCATCTCCTGGAGCCGCGCGGCGTCGACGCCCGCGAGATCGCGCGTTTCACCCGCATCGTGCGCGAGGTCGAAGAGCTCCGGCCTCGGTCCGTCGATGAGCTTCCAGGATCCGCGCACGAACGCGTCGAGCGGGCTCCATCCGTACACGCTCGCCGCGAACGTCGTCTCCGCAAGCACGCTGTGGTCGAATACTTTTGGGGTGCCGGATCGCAGGAGAAGCGCGCGGCCCTGCAGCGGATACGGGAACGAAACGTCCACGAGCTCGAGCACCGTGGGGCAGACGTCGACGAGCGAGACCACGGTGGCGTCGCGCCGACCGACGTCGCGTCTCCCCGGCGCGCGAACGAGGAGCGGCACGTGGAGCACGCTGTCGTAGAGGAAGACGCCGTGCTCGGGCTCGCCGTGCTGCATGCGATCTTCGCCGTGATCGCCCGCGACGACGACGATCGTGCGATCGCCGAACCCCTCGGCGTCGAGCCGTTCGAGCACGTGGCCGATTTCCTGATCGACTAGAGCAATCTCGCCCGCGTACGGGTCGGTGAAGCGCTCGCGGAGAGCGGGCGGCGGATCGTACGGCGCGTGCGCGTCGTAGAAGTGGACCCACAGGAAGAAGGGCTCGGGCGGAGACGCGCGAAGCCACTCGATGGCGCGCGCCGCAGTCTCGGGTGCACGGCGCTCGGTCGCCCGCGGCGCCGACACGTCGTCGTAAAGGTCGAATCCGCCGTCGAGCCCGAACGCGCGGCCGAGCACGATCGACGAGACGAACGCCGCCGTTCGATATCCCGAAGCGTGCAGCGCGGTCGCGAGCGTATCGGTGTGCTCCGGCAACCGAAAGTCGACGTTGCGTCGCACGCCGTGCGATCGCGGATAGAGCCCGGTCAGGATCGATGCGTGCGCGGGAAGCGTGAGCGGCGCCGTCGTGTACGCGCGCTCGAAGACGACCGCTTCCTGCGCGAACCCATCGAGGTTGGGCGTGCGACCCGCCGGAGCGCCGTACGCGCCGAGCGCATCCGCGCGCACGGTGTCGACCGTGAAGAGGACGACGCTCATGCGCGGCGTCGAGCGGCCCGAGAGCCACGCGACGCCGCCGAGCAGTGCGGCCGTGACGATTCCGAGCGCGATCTTGGCGAGCCTGCGCGCGGACACGGCTGTGTTACTTGGGCCCGCCTCCCATGGCTCCGCCCTGCAGGCCCGTGACGATCGACTGGATCGCGGCCGCCGGAATGTTGAGGCGCATCTCCGCGGCACCGCCCTTGGGGGCCGCCGTGAACGTCAGGTAGTCCTTGCCCGCGGGGAGGTTCTTCAGCATCCCGAGCATGCCCGCGGCTTCCGGCGGCGCCATCGTCGCGATGATCTTCAGATACTCCACCAGGTTTACCGACGCCGAGAACGCCATTCCACTTGGGAGTGCTTTCGCCGCCGGGGAGGAGACGGTGTTCGACTTGAGCGACGCCAGCGTTGCTTTCACGGCGTCACCGTTGCCTTTTCCGTAGGCCACCACCACAGTCCCCGCCGGAAACGCGAACCGGAAGGGTTCGCAGAACATCGTCTTTGTCATCCGATCGAGACTGGCCTTGAACGCGGGATCGGTGACGGCGGACGCATCGATCGTATAGGTGACCTGATCGACTTCGACTCCATCGATGGTCTCGGCTCCCGCCTTGTATTCGGCCGTCATCTTTCCACCATGGAGCGCGACCGACGCCAGCTTTTGGATCGCACCGCTGGACGAGGCTGCTTCCTTCATGATCGCCCGTTCCTTCTCCTTGTCAGCGCAGGTCATCGCACCGACGGTACACATCGAAGATCCATCCGATCCAGCGGAGATGCCGACCGCGAAGTCGCCCGCAGTGAGAGCGAACATTCGTTCGAGGAGCGATTTGAATTCGGCCTTGCCCTCGGCAGTTGCTCCTGACGCAACCAAGTCGACCAAACCCATGTAGGCTTGTGCCAGGTCAGGAGACAAGCGACCGGCGAACGCGACAGAGCTGTTCGCGGGAATCGCGGCGAGGTACTTGTTCGTGCCGGACGATGCTTGCCCTTTTGCAATCGAGGCGATGAACCCCTTCGCCTCCGGCGAAGGCGTGAGCGCGGTCGCGATCTCGAGGCCGCTCTTCGACGGGATGAACGCAAAATCGACGCGCGGAACGTCCGCCGCGAAGCCCTTGATCATCGCGGCCATGTCCGGCGGGCTGCCGCCGCCCGACTGCGCGGCAGCCATCGCCTGCATCATCGCGAGCCCCGACTCGATCTGCTCGTGGTACTTCGAGTAGACCGCCTTCATGTTGACGAAGCCGCGGATCGGGCCCGCCAGCGAGGGGGCCTTCGCGGTGCCCGCCTTTCGAAGATCGTCGAGCTTGACGTCGCCGCCGAGCGAGAGGATCGACGTTCCCTGGCCGGCGATGATCGACTTCACCTCCTCGTCGCCGGAGTCCTTGAGCGCCTTCTGGAACGCCTCGGTGTTCTTGATCGGCGCTCCAAAGATCGACGTCTCGCTCGGAAGGAACGAAAACGTGATGGGCTTTGCGGTGTCGATCTCGCTCATTCCGGGTTGCTGCAGGGCCTGTTGCACTTGGCCCTCGATCATCATTCCGCCCATGCCGGGCATGATTGCGTTCAGGAGATCGACGAGCGCGGCCTTGACCGGGTCGATGCCGTCCGCGGCGATGTGAACGAGCGCGTCGGCCGGGACGATCTTGTCGAGGTCGGTCGGCTTGGCGTCCTGTGCGAAGGTCGGCGACGCAAAGAAAATCGACGGAACGAGCGCGAGCGACGCAAAGAATGAACGCATGAAGATCCAGCTCCTTCTCGAGTTTGTCGGTTCTATCCCGGGACCGAATGGGCGGTGATTCTACTTGCTGCGATGACCGTGGGGAATCACATGCCCCGTGTTCTATGATCTCGACGCTTTGGAACCGAAACCTTCGAATTCTGTCCCTGCGGACGAGCGGCCGCCGGTCGCCGTCCTCGATCGCGTCTCGCGAATCTATCGCGCGGGGCGCGCGGGCGCCGAGTTCCCCGCCGTGCGCGACGCGAGCGTCTCCATCCGCGGCGGGGAATCGGTCGTGCTGCTCGGGCGAAGCGGGAGCGGAAAGACGACGCTCCTCAACCTGATCGGCGGGATCGATCGACCGGACGCGGGTCGCGTCGTCCTCGACGGGCAGGACACCGCGTCGCTCGACGACGCCGCGCTCTCGCGGTTGCGGCTCGAGACGATCGGCTTCGTCTTCCAGTTCTTCAACTTGCTTCCGGCGCTCACCGCGCGCGACAACGTTGCGCTGCCGCTCCGCTTCCAGGGCCGCTCGCGCGCCGGCGCCGCGGCCGCCGCCGAGGCCGCCGCCCGCGACGCGGCGATCGCGGATCGGCTCGACCGATACCCGCACCAGCTCTCGGGCGGCGAGATGCAGCGCGTGGCGATCGCGCGCGCGATCGCGCCGCGCCCCAGGCTCCTCCTCGCGGACGAGCCGACGGGCAACCTCGACAGCGAGAACGGCACGCGCATCCTCGACCTCCTGCGGCAGCTGACGCGCGAGCACGGCGTCGCGCTCGTGCTCGCCACGCACGATCCGAACGCCGTGCGCATCGCCGATCGAGTCCT
>JACOTG010000031.1 GCA_016178505.1 Planctomycetota bacterium | reverse complement strand
CCGGCATCGCGCACGAGATCGGCAACCCGTTGTCGTCGATGTCCGCGATCATCGACGTGATGGAGATGAAGCAGACGGCGCCCGGCCTCATCGACAAGATGCGCGCGCTTCGCTCGCACGTCGATCGAATCCATCGGATCGTGCAAGACGTGACGAGCTTCGCGCGCCCGTCCGCCGGCCGGCGCACGCACGTGACCGTATCGCAGGTGATCGACAAGGCTCTCCAGATCTTTCGCCTTCACGAGCGAACGCGCGGCATCCAACTCGACGTGTCCGCGCCCGATCCGTCGCTGGTCATCGAGGTCGTCGAAGACCAGATCGTGCAAGTCCTCTTGAACTTGCTCCTCAACGCGGCGGATGCATCGAGCGGAAAAGGCGTCGTCGCCGTGCGAGCGAGCCGGCGCGACGACCGCGTGCTCCTGGCGGTGAGCGACTCGGGCGTCGGCATGAGCGAAGAGCTGCAACGGCGACTCTTCACCCCGTTCTTCACGACGAAGGATCCGGGAAAAGGCGTCGGGCTGGGTCTCTTCATCAGCGAATCGATCGTCCGCGGTCACGGCGGATCGATCGACGTGCGCACGGCGCTCGGAGCGGGAGCGACCTTCACGGTGGTCCTTCCTGCTGTTCCGTCTCCCGTCAGCTGATACCATCACGACTGATCGCATTCTCGAGGCGGATCGTTCATCGACATGGCGCGAATTCTCATAGCAGACGACGAGGAGGACTTCCGGGCTTCGGTTGCGGAGTCGCTTCGCGACGCTGGGCATGAGGTCCGTGAATGTGCCAACGGCGACGACGCGATCGACCGGATGCGCGAGGAGACGTTCGACGTTCTCCTGACAGACCTTCGCATGCCCGGGCGGAGCGGAATCGATCTCTTGCGCGAGGCCGCGGCGCGGTTGCCGGACTCGATCCTCATCGTGCTCACCGCTTACGGATCGCTCGACACGGCGATCGAGGCGCTGCGGATCGGCGCCCACGATTACATCCTCAAGCCGACACGCATCGAAGCGCTGCTGCGCAAGGTGGACCTGCTCGTTCGCCACCAAGCCGCGATCGCGGAAAACCGGTTCCTTCGCGGCAAGCTCGAAATCGACGTTCCGTCGAATGGAATCGCGGGATCGAGCGACGCGATCAAGAATGTCCTGCGACTGATCGCGAAGGTGGCGCCGACGGATTCGAGCGTCCTCGTCACGGGCGAAACCGGCACCGGAAAAGAACTCGTCTCGCGCGCCATTCACCAGGCGAGCCCGCGACACGACCTGCCGTTCGTCACGATCAACTGCGGATCGATTCCCGAGATGCTGCTCGAGAGCGAGTTGTTCGGTCACACGCGCGGGGCGTTCACGGGCGCGGACCGCGAAAAGCGCGGACTGTTCGAGGTCGCGGGGGCCGGAACGATCGTGCTCGACGAAATCGGCGAGCTGCCGATGCCGCTTCAGCCGAAGCTCCTGCGCACGCTGGAGAATCGCGAGATCCTGCGCGTGGGGTCGACGTCGCCGATCAAGATTTCCGCGCGCATCGTCGCTGCCACGAATCGCGACTTGCGATCGATGGTCGACAAAGGCTCGTTCCGGCTCGATCTCTACTACCGGCTCAACGTCTTCGAGATTCCCATCCCGCCGCTTCGCGAGCGCGTGCAAGACATCCGCGAGATCATCACGCACTTGATGGATCGTTTGTGTCGGCGACTCAATCGACCCGTCGCGACGATCGACCCCGATGCACTCCGCGCGTTGGAACTCTATCGCTGGCCGGGAAACGTGCGCGAGCTCGCGAACGTTCTCGAACGCGGGCTCATCCTCGCGGACGGACCGCGCATCGGGATCGGCGAGCTGCCCGGCATCCTCACCCAGGGCGCGCCGCCCGCCGAAGATGATCTCAAGGCGGCGCGAAAGCACTTCGAGTCGGCACACGTTCGGCGTGTGATCGAGAAATACGGGGGCGACAAGCAGCAGGCCGCGCGAGCACTCGGGATCGATCTGTCCTCGCTCTATCGCAAGCTGCAAGAATAAGACGTTCCCTCAGACGCCAGCGCGCACTTCCTCGATCGCCGAGTCGACCGCACACCGGAGTTCGTCGCGACTCCACGGTTCGACGACGACGCAGGCAACGAACGGGATGTCCTCGAGCGCTCGCAGCAAAGACGGAGACGCGGGCGGACCGATGCAAACGATCGGAACTCGATGCACCCACGCGAGCGTCCGCGCGGTGGACAAGGCTGCCGTGTCGGGCTCCGCGACGCGCACGATCACGATGTTCGGCGAGACGATCAGCGCAGCACAAAGCCCGCTCGTTCCCGAGCGGCAAGAGAAAACGGACCGGCCCGATGCTGCGAGCGCCTTCTCGGTGCGGACCGAGACGATCGGGTCATCGCATACGCTGAGGATCTTTATTTCCATTTGCGTGTGACCTCGAGGTCACCGCGGACGCGACGGTGCCACGGCAGGCGCCGCATCGCGATGAGAGATCGAAACGATGCCCCTCGGTGGGAAGAGCAAGCTGGGGTCATGGACGTGCGGGAGTTCCGCGGGGCATCGTTTCGGTTGAAGGAACGACTTCACTTCGAACGCGACGAAGACAACGACGTTCGACAGGCGAAACGCCAAACGATCGATGCCGTTCACGAACGGCTCTCCAGTGCGGCCTCTTCTACGACGCTCCCGAGCGTGAACAGGTTCAGCGGCTTCCGTAGCACGGCAAACGGCTGCACGGCTTCGGCCGCGTCGTACCACTCGGGAAACGCAGTGATGAGGATGACGGTCGGGGGATGCGAGCACGTGCGCGCGGTCCGAGCCACGTCGGTGCCGCTCGGGCCTGGAAGGCGAATGTCCGTCACGACGACGTCGAATTCCTCGGCGCCGATCCGTTCGATTGCGGCCACGCCGCTCGCCGCTTCCGCAACGACGAATCCGCCGAGTGTGAGCGCCTCGCGAATCGACTCGCGCATGTCCGCGTCGTCCTCCACGACAAGCACGCGGATCGGTCGCACGCACTCGCCTTTCATGTCGTTGGACTCCAGTTCGGATAGGGTGGCAACCATCGTCCACGTCCTTTCGGATGTGCGTCTGGCTTTGATCATGGGGAGACGTGAGCGCAACCGACGTGCCGCCGCCCAGGAGCGAGTTTCGGCCGAGAATCGGCGCGCGAGCGCCGGAGGTTCGCACGGTTGCCAATTGCGTCGCAGGTTTCTCGGGAGTCGGGACGCGGCCTCGTCGTGATTCGCGGCGACCGCAAAATAGGCAGGCCCGAGGACGTGTCCTCGGGCCCTATACGACAATACCCAAGAGCGAGTAGGAGGGCGCACTTCACGTGAGACCGGTCAACCGATCCGAACGCCGCGATGAACCCCGTCTTCGTGCTGAATCTTCCGTTGGTGGTTGCGTGTCAGAGGCCCGTTCGTTTCAGTCCCGAGAGTAGGAGTCGAAGCGTGGCGATGGCGCGACGTTTCGAACGGCTGCCACGGTCCTCGCCTTGGATATCTTCTGCCCATCTTCATTGCCGTTGTCTCGAGCATGACTCGGGATGCGCAACGAGCGTGCCGCACCGAGGGTGACGTGATTCGCCGGGAAACGGGTCCATCCGATCCGCGATTTCGCATCGCTGCCAGATTCGTTGCGAGAATCCGAGAGCATCGACGCGAGAGTCGGGACTCGGCGCGCGGCGGCGAAAAAAGGAAAGGGCCCGGTGGCGGGACCATCGGGCCCTGAGGTTCCGATCGAACGGGCTGGTTCAACGGCGCATGGGGACATCCCGGCCCGCGACTCCGCGGTGCACGGGTTCTCTCCGAAGAGACGTCGTCAGAGACCCCACTTCGTCTTGTTCGCGGCCACCTCTTCCGGAGACGGCGGCGACTTCGGCTCGTTGACGGCCTTGTCGAAGAGATCGCGCTCGGTGTCGCAGCGGGCGTTCAGCGGCGTGTCGTCGGCGAACTGAGCCGGAACGTCCGAGTCGGCGTAGATGGCCTGCCACGGGCACGCCTCGATGCACGCGCCGCAGTCGATGCACTCGCTCACCGAAATGTAGAGGCGATCGGGCAAATCTTCGGTCGGCGACTTCGCGACATAAAAGCAATCCACGGGGCAGACGGCGACGCAGGCGGTGTCTTTGTTTTCTTGGCACAGACGAGTGACGACGTGAGCCATGGATGTCCTTCCTTTCTTGTAGGAACCGGCTTCTTGAACCTTCCCGACTTCGCGGGCTCACGGACGGCTCAGGAAGACGGTTCCACGGCCTCTCTTCAACGGCGGACGCGGGATCATAGCGTTTGAATCGTCGTCTGTCTGCGCACTAGTCACATCGTTTTCCGACTCGCCGTGGGTGTGGTTCTGGGCGAGCGTGGGGTGGCATACTACGCCGACCATGAGAACACGACAGCGCATGTTGCTTATCCCGTGCCTCCTGACGCTCCTCGTCGGGCTCGGATTCGCATTCGCGACGCGACCGGCTCGCGCGGACGACATTCCATCGCTCGCGGCGTACGGACCGCTCGTCGACTTCGCACCGTGGCAGGAGGTCGAAGGCCGGACGCCGGCCGGCGCGACCGGCGTCGAGCGCCGCGACACGGCAATTCGCGATCGACGCGAGGGCACGAGCGCCATCACGGTGTCCGGCGGATTCACGCTCGGGCCCGACACGACGCTCGCGGCGTTCGAGCTGGATCACTTCGTCACCGATCGCATCGCGGTGGGACCGCTTCTACAAGTGGGGCTCTCGAGCGACGACTTCATCTTTGCGCCGTCGCTCGACGTCAAGCTCTACGCGGACGTCGTGGGCGTCGACTTTCGCGGCGTCGCGCCGTTCGTGCAGGGGGGCGTCGGCTTCGCGTACATCGACAAGAACGGCCGCGGAAGCGGCCGCGAGGACGTCGGGTTCCTGTTCAACTTCGGTGCCGGCGCCGATCTCTTCGTGACGGATCGGCTGTCGCTCGGCACGAGCGTTCTCTTCAACGTGCTGCCCGGCGAGGTGGAGGGCGAAGAGTTCTTCTTCTCGTGGCAGCTGGTGACGTTCAGCATCCACTTCTGACGCGGGACGCCGGCGATCAGCCGCCGGCTCGCTTCGAGCGAAAGCCGTGCTCGAGGAGGATCGCCGCGATCTCGTCGCGCGCGTCGCCCTGGATCTCGATCGTTCGGCCCTTCACGGTTCCGCCCGTCGCGCAGCGTCGCTTCAGCTCGCGGGCGAGCGATTCGAGATCGATGGTGCCGGGGAACCCCTCCATGACGATGACCTCCCGGCCGTTTCGTTTTTCCCGGCGCAGCTTCACGATTTCCGGCCGCGGCGTCACGACGCGCGGTCGCGACGGCGGCTCGTCGACGACGGGAGGCTCGGGTTCGACCACGAGCGGAGGGCACGTGCACTCCGGCGGGAACTTCTTGCAGCGCAGGCAGGGGAGCTTCATCTCAGAGAGTCGCTGGAGAGATCACTCGAAGATCGCCGCGAGTGGAATCGAGAACCCGACTAGAGCCGCGAGCGACTCGACGACGCCGGCGCGAATCTCGGCGCGCTTCAGGAGGTCTTTCCCGTCGTGCACCCAGACGTCGACATGCCGGTCTTTGGGATCGACGATCCAATATTCCTTCACGCCCATCGTGGCGTAAGTTTCGCGCTTCGAGCCGAGGTCCTGCTTGCGCGTCGACGGCGACAGAACCTCGACGACGAGATCGGGCGCGCCGCGGATGCCGCGACGTTCGATGATGCCGAGGCGCGACGGGCCGACGTAGACGACATCTGGCTCGACCACGGTGTCGTTCGACACGATGACGGCGATCGACGATGCGAAGCAGCGGCCGCCGCCGTGCGACTTGGCGTAGCTCATGATCGCGAATTGTAGGTTTGCTTGCACTCGGTGATGGATTTCGTCTGCCGGCGGCGTCGCGAAGAGTTCTCCCCGAAGGATCTCGCGCTTGACCTTGTCCTCGGGAAAACTCTCGTAGTCGTCGTACGTCCAGCGGGTCTTCTTCACGGCGTCGGCCACGTCGATCTCCAACTTCCAACATCCAACGGTCCATCCATTCACCGCCGCCATGCTATCCGCTTCGTTCCCCGATTTCATTTTGGTCTCGAATCCAGTCGTCGGAGAACGCGAAAAGTTACGCGGCGCCCGGAATCGCCTCGTCCGGTATCATGTCGACGTCGTCCACCGATCATCGAACGACTCACGATCACGGAGCACCGCATGCCGCTCGACGTCATTGGACCCGACACGACGATGGGGGAGATCCTGGACGCGTACCCGAGCGCGAAGGTCGCTCTCTTCCAGCGCTACCACATCGGCGGCTGCCAGGCGTGCGGCTACGCGCTCACCGATTCGCTCGCGAAGGTCGTGCGCGAGCACGACATCAAGGACTCGCTCGACGCGATCTCGTCGTGCATTCGCGACAGCGCCTCGCTCGAAGCCGACCTCTACGTGACCGCCGACGACCTTCGCGCTTCGCTGGCTCGCGGCGAGAAGCGACCGATCCTCGACGTGCGAACCGAGGCCGAGTTCGAGGGCGGACACATCGACGGATCGCAACTCCTCACGGTGGAGCTGACGTTCGACGCGCTCGACGCCTGGCCCAAGGACACGCCGATCGTCTTCGTCTCGAATCGCGGCGACCGAAGCCTCCAGCGCGCGAACTACTTCCGCTCCTACGGCTTCACGAAGACCACGTCGCTCTTGGGCGGCCTCGAAGCCTGGCAACAAGGAACGCGTACGGAGCCAGGCACGACTCCGGCGGATTCTTCCGCACCTCGCTCGCGCTGACGCGCGTCGTCGACCCTGCCGCGAGGCGGTGCTACTCTCGGCGCCCAGAATCCAGGAGGTCTTCAGTTCGATGGCTACACCGTTTTCGCAGCAGAAGGGTGCGCGCCACACGGCAGTTCTCGTCAAGGGCGACGGCATCGGTCCCGAGGTGATGGGCGCGACGCAGCGCGTGATCGCCGCCGCGGGCGTCGACGTCGACTGGATCGAGTGCGCCGCGGGCGCCGACGCCGTCCGGACGCATGGCAGCGTGCTCCCCGACGCGACGGTCCTCGAAATCCGCAAACACCGCGTCGCGCTCAAGGGTCCGACCACCACCCCGATCGGCGGCGGCTGGAAGAGCGTGAACGTCCAGCTTCGCCAGCAGCTCGACCTCTACGCGGCGCTGCGGCCCGTGCGCTCGATCGACGGCATCGCGACGCGCTACCACGGCGTGGAACTCGTGATCGTCCGCGAGAACACGGAAGGCCTCTACTCGGGCATCGAGCACGAGGTCGTGCCCGGGGTCGTCGAATCGCTGAAGATCACCACGGAAAAAGCGTGTCGCCGCATCGCCGAGTTCGCGTTCCACTACGCTCGCGAGCGCGGCCGGCGCAAGGTCACGCTGTTCCACAAAGCGAACATCATGAAGCTGTCGGATGGCCTGTTCCTGCACTGTGCGCGCGCCGTGCACGAGGCCGCGTACGCCGACGTCGAGTACGAGGAGATGATCATCGACAACGGCTGCATGCAGCTCGTGCGCGATCCCTCGCGCTTCGACGTGCTGCTCCTCGAGAACTTCAACGGCGACATCGTGAGCGATCTGTGCGCCGGACTGGTAGGCGGCCTCGGCGTCGTGCCGGGCGCGAACATCGGCGACGAGAGGGCGATCTTCGAGTCCGTGCACGGCTCCGCGCCGGACATCGCGGGCAAACGCCTCGCGAACCCGCTCGCCGCGATCATGTCCGGCGTGATGATGCTGAACTACTTCGGCGAATCGGCCGCCGCCGACCGCATCAAGGCCGCGTACAACGCCGTGCTCGCGTCGAGCGACCCGAAAGTGCGGACGCGCGACATCGGGGGAACGGGCGGCACCGACGACTTCACGAACGCGATCGTCGCAAAGCTGTAGCGGCCCCATCGACTCGTCGACGTAACGGGACGATCCACGGCGATGCTCCCTGTTCGGCGCGAGGGCGTTCAGCGTTGACCGATGAATGTGGCAATGGTCTTGATCCTGCAAGGCGTGATCTCGGACGCAAGCGCCACGAATGCGCCGGGATTGAGCGTGACGAACGCCGTTCTGTTGCGCGTCCAGTGAAACGAGCGAATCGTCGTGCGAGTCACCTGCCGACGAAGCCTGTTGCGAGTGAGCGCTGAATCGCGGACGCTCGATCCGCGGGCTACGAGAAGTGCTGGCCGATCTTCGAGGCGATCGCGAGCAGCGCCGCGTTCTCGTCGTCGGTGAACGTGTACGTCGTCGACTTCGCGACGCCGAGCGTTCCGCGCAGCGCGCCCGCGACGAGCATCGGCACGGCGATCGAGCCTTCCATCTTCGTCATCTTCGCGTTCGGTCGCACGACGCCCGACGCGTCCGTCTGGAGGTTGCAGACCTGCACGGGCTCGCGTCGCTCGGCGGCGATGCCCGCCATGCCCTTGCCGATCGGGATCGCCGTGACCTTGTCGAGGATCGCATCCGGCAGCCCGCGTTGCGCGCGCAGCTGAAGGAGGCCCGTCGCGGCATCCCACCGGTGGATCGTGCCGACCTGGCAGTCGAAGTGCGCGAGCACGTGCTTCAAGATCTCGAGCAAGTTGTCGTCGGTCGCGCCGCCGCGAGCGAGCCGTCCGTCCACTTCGTTCACGATCGGATTCATGCCGCGATGTTACGGCAGGCTCGGGGGTTTCGAAAGGCTAGGTTCGCGTGCGTTTCACGATCGCCGTCGGGCGCAGTTGATCGTCGACGGCGACGAACGTGACCTTGGCCTCCGTCACGTGAACGAACGATTCCGGGTGGCCTGCGCGCTGGGCCCACACGGACACGCCAACCGTGATCGACGTGCGACCGAGCTTCAACGTCTCGGTGAAGTAGGAGACGAGGTCGCCGACGAAGACCGGCTGCTTGAACACGATCTGGTCCATGGCAACCGTGACAACCTTGCCGTGGTGGTAGGCGTGCGCCTCGATCGCGGCCGCGAGGTCGATCGACGACAAGATGACGCCGCCGAAGATCGTGCCGAGCGCGTTCGTATCGCGCGGCATCATCAGCTCGCGGATCGAGGGCTGCTTGTGGCTCGGGTACGTGGCGGCCGGCGTGTCAGTCATCGGGCGGGGAGCATACGCTTCGCGGCCCGATCCGACCATCCGCGTGATTCGCGGGGGCTGTCCTGTCGCGTGCCGTCGAGTACCATCGCGCGCTCTCTCACGAGGAGGTCAACGGTCAATGATGATTCTAGAGATCGCGATGGGCTTGCTGTTGCAACAAGGCCAGCCGGCCGCCGCGCCGGCGAAGCTCACGATCGACCAGGTTCGCGAAGCGGGTCGGGTCATCGGAATGGAATTCACCGACGACGAACTCCGGCTCATGCTGAACGACGTGAGCGAGAGCGTTCAGGCGTACGAGCACATGCAGGCGATCCCGCTCGACAATTCGGTGCCGCCGGCGCTGGTGTTCACGCCGCTCGTGCCCGGCGTCGGCGTGCGAATCCAGAAGCTCGACCCGAAGCCGATCGCGCTTCCCGACGTCGCGCGGCCAAAGAACCTCGAGGACCTCGCGTACGCGAACATCCCGACGCTCGCGTCGCTGATCAAGTCGCGGAAGGTCAGCTGCGTCGAGCTGGCGAAGATGTACCTCGACCGGCTCGAGCGACTCGACAAGAAGCTCTTGTGCGTGATCACGTTCACGAAGGAGCGTGCACTGGCGCAAGCGGAAGCGCTCGACCGCGAGCTGCAGCAAGGCCATTGGCGCGGGATGTTGCACGGCATTCCGTACGGCGCGAAGGACCTGCTCGCCGCGAAGGGCTACCGCACGACCTGGGGCGCGAAGCCGTTCGAGAACCAGGTGATCGATCTCGACGCGACGGTCATTCAGAAGCTCGACGCCGCAGGTGCCGTGCTGATCGCGAAGACCACGCTCGGCGAGCTCGCGAACGGCGACGTCTGGTTCGGCGGGACGACGAAGAACCCGTGGAAGCTCGACGAGGGCTCGAGCGGCTCGTCCGCCGGCTCGTGCTCCGGAACGGCGTCGGGCTGCTTTGCGTTCGGGATCGGCTCCGAGACCCTCGGCTCCATCGTGTCGCCGTCGACGGTGTGCGGCTGCTCGTCGCTGCGTCCGACGTTCGGGCGCGTGAGCCGCAACGGCGCCATGGCGCTCTCGTGGTCCTTGGACAAGCTCGGTCCGATCTGTCGCTCCGTCGAGGACGCGTCGATCGTCTTTGGCGCGATCCTCGGGCCCGACGGCATCGACACGAGCGTGATCGACCAGCCGTACGTCGTGCCCGGCGACCTCGACGTGAAGGGATGGAAAGTCGGCTACCTCAAGTCCGCGTTCGACGCCGACCGCGACAAGGATGATGCCCGGGTCCTCGACGAGCTACGCGCGCTCGGTGTCGAGCTCGTCCCGATCGAGCTGCCGACCTATCCCGTCGGCGACATGATCGTGATCCTCACGGCGGAGGCGGCGACGGCGTTCGACGAGCTCACGCGCAGCGGCCGCGACGAGACGCTCGTGCGACAGGTCGGCGACGCGTGGCCCAACATCTTTCGCACGGCGCGCCTCGTTCCCGCCGTCGAGTACATCCGCGCGAACCGCTTGCGGACGTCTCTCGCGCGTGACATGGAAAAGGTGATGGCCAGCGTCGACCTCTACGTGCATCCGTCGCGAGTCGGGCCGAGCTTGCTCGTCACGAATCTCACGGGCCATCCCACGGTCGTTGCGCCGAGCGGGTTCCGCGCCGACGGAACGCCGCGAAGCATCAGCTTCACCGGGCAGCTCTTCGGCGAATCGAAGCTCATCGCGCTCGCGCAGGCGTGGCAGCGCTCCACCGAGTACCACAAGAAGCATCCCGAGATGTGAGCTACCAGACGGACCAGCCCCCGTCGACCATGAGGACGTGGCCAGTGACGTAGGCCGAGGCATCCGACGCGAGGAACACCGCGGCTCCGATCATGTCGTCGGGCTCGCCAATCCGGCCGAGAGGCGTGCGGGATTCGATCCACGCGAGCTTTTCCGGATCCGCGAGGGTCGAGCGAACGAGCGGCGTGCGCGTGTAGTTCGGTCCGATGGCATTGACGCGAATGCGATGGCGGCCCCATTCGACGGCGAGCGTGCGCGTGAGTTGCACGACGCCTCCCTTCGCCGCGGCGTACGGCGCCGAGCCCGGATCCGCGACGACCCCGGCGATCGACGCGAGGTTGAGGATCGACCCTCCGCCGCCGCGCTCGATGAAGTGCCGCGCCGCGGACTGACAGCCGAAGATCGTGCCTTTCAAGTTGACGTCGATCATGCGATCGATGACGTTGCGCGGCGTCGATTCCGCGGGCGCGATGGCGCTGACTCCCGCGTTGTTGACGAGGACGTCGAGTCGCCCGAAGCGACGAACCGCGGTCTCGACGAGCGCGTCGAGGTCTTCCCCTCGCGTCACGTCGCAACGGACGGCTGCGGCTCGATCGGCCGGAAGCGCCGCAACGGTGGCTTCCGCCGCCTTCGAGTCGACGTCCGACACGACGACCCGAGCGCCGAACGCGGCGAGCCCGTGCGCGATTGCCGAGCCGATGCCCGAGCCCGCGCCGGTGACCGCGGCGACCTTGCCGTCGAGATCGAACAGGCGACGCAGCTCTTCGGTCCCTCGTGTCATCGTGGTGGACTCCGTCTTATTTTCAGTATCCGTGAATCGAACGTCCGCTCATCGCAAGAGCCCGAGTCGTCCCAGTTCGTCCGCGAGAAACGCGGCGACCGCGGCGTGGCCGGCGCGGTTGAAGTGCGTGTCGCACGGAAGGAAGTAGCGTCCCGTATCGTGCTCGGGCATCGCCCCGCGGGCGTCGACGAACTTCGCACCGAGATCCCTGGCGATGTCGGCCAGCAACGACTGCGGGCGAGAGAGGTCGAGCGCGTCCTCGTGATCGCCGCTTCGCCGGAGGGCGGTTCGAAGCAACTCGGGCTCGATCTGCATCGGATCGGGCAGCGCGACGACGACGAACCGCGCGCCGATCGCGCGAGCCTGCGCCGAGACGTCCGCGATCAGGCGGCGCGTGACGGCGACTTGTTCGTCCGACATCGATCGCGGCGAGCCTCCCATCCGAAGACTCCAGAGCGCATTTGCCTCGCGTTCCACGAGCGCGAGGCAGTACGGCGAGCCGCGCTCGACCGGACGCATCTCGGACCCGAACGATTGGAGTGCGTTCACGAAGTACAGTCGCTTGAAGGCGATCTTCGTTCGCAGATAGAGCCGGCCGAGAAACGAGTCGCGCATCCAGACGGAACCGCTGCGGAAGAGGTAGCCGTCGAAGGCCGTCAACTCGCCGCGCGCGAGGTTGTCGCTGAAATCGTTACCGACGTAGAACCCGAGCGCGACGACGTCAGGCTCGAGCGCGCGACCCACACGACGCAGGAGCGCGGCCTGCTGGTCGGTGCCGTAACCGTTGACCCCCGCGTCCACGACGTCGATCGGCTGGCCCGCGAGTCGCTCGCGAAGCCGCACTTCGAGGACCTCGGGGAAGCTCTCGCCGTCGGCGACGCCCTTGCCGAACGTGAACGAGTCTCCGAGGACGAGGACGCGCCACGTGCCGGGTGGCTTCGGCGACGCCACGTCGTGGCCGCGAAACCCGCGGGAATTCAGCGAGAACGCGACGCCGTTCGAAAACGTACCGCGCGCATTCGGCGTCGGCCGGAACCCGAGCTCGTCGTCCGGCTCGTAGACGCGATCGCCGAGGCTGCTTCCGAGCCCAGGCCAAGCGATCCGAAGCGCGATCTCGGCGATCGCCGGTACGGCCAGGAACACGACGAGGGAGAAGAACAGGCGCCGGACGACGCGCGTTCGTCGGCGCGGCGGCGCCGTCGGGTTCGTGACCGCGGGCTCGTTCGAGGGAAGGGTCATTCCGTTTTGGCCCGATCGTCCACGGGAGCATGGTCGGCGATGTTCCGCTTTCGCGCAAGGTCGGGCGTCGAGCTTGCGCGCTCGGGCGGCCTCCGATTACCATGACGCGGCGCTCGCGGGTTTGCACGAGCTGGGGTATCGAGACGACTATGAGCCACTGTCGTTCGGTGACGTCGCCGAATGAGATTGGCTCCGAGGACACGACCATTCCGTGAATCGCATCATCTGCGCACTCTCCGCATCGTTCGTGTTTTGCGCGGCGTCGTTCGGTCAACCGTCGACTCAGAACCTGTTGCCTCAGGACCTCGAAGGCAGCGTCGCCATTCCACCGACGCTCGAGATCGATTGCTCGGCACCGAACCTCGTCGCGGCGCGCTACCGGATCGCGAACGACCCCATGCTCTCCGACGTCGTCGAGGACACCGGCGACGACTCGAACGACGTTTGCCAGCATGTCGTCCTCACCGCGCTCTCGGGACAGACGACCTACTACTGGTCGGCGCGCGTGAAGGACGTGAACGGCGCCTGGTCGGCGTGGTCGTCCGTCACGAGCTTCACCACTCAAGACCCAACCGGACTCCACCGCATCGTCTTCCAGAACGGCGCTCAGGGATACGCCGGCACGGCGGACGCCGACATCCGCGGCAGCTTTGCCGATCCGAACGTTGCGATCCGCGATTGGAACCAAGGCGGTCAGGACGTCATTCGCACCGGGCGCCGACCTGCGGGGAGCGACACCGACGAGATCTATCGAACTCTGCTCCGGTTCGATCTCGGTACCTTGTCCGACCCGAATGCCGTCGTCGCCGCGTACGTCGAGCTCACCGGATGGCAGCACGATTCCAACACTCCGTTCGACGGTTCGAACTCGCTTTACGAAGTGCGTCGCGAATGGGGCGAGGGCATCGGACTGTCGGGTGCGGCGCCGAGCGCCGGCGAAGTCAGCTGGACGTACTCGGCGTTTCCGGCGACATGGTCGATTCCGGGCGCCGCGCACGCTTCCGACTCCGATCTCGATGCCGATCGCGCGCAAACCGCGCTGGCCCGCGAGATCCTCACGAACGAGGTCGGCTACAAGACGAAGCTCTCCAGCCGCGCGCTCGTGAACTCGGTGAAGCGGTGGATCGCCGATTCGAGCAGCAATCACGGCGTTCTCCTCGCGGCCGACGACGAGACGTTTCAGCAAGTCCTCAACATCGCTTCGCGCGAGCACGCGGATTGGACGTTTCGTCCGCGCCTCGTCGTCTATTCGACCGAGACCCCCGCGCGGCCGCCGGATCTGCCGCCGCTGGCGGTCGATGACGCGTCCCTCGCCGACTCGGGCGTGCCCGTGCACATCGCGGTTCTCGCGAACGACTCCGACCAAGACGTCGGGCCCGATCCGATTCGGTTGGTGAGCGTCGGCACTCCGACGGCGGGCGGCGGAGTCGAGATCCAAGGCGACGAGATCGTCTACACGCTGCCGCTCTTCGCGGCGTTCGACACGTTCACCTACACGATCACGGATGGCGAGCGAACCGCGACGGCGACGGTGCGAATCACGAACTCGACCGTGTGTCTGCGCGGAAACGTGAACTCGGGCGCTGGAGCGACCGCGGACGTGCTTCTCGTGAACGGAACGCCGGGCGATCAGAATCGCGTCGTCTTTGCGTCCGTCGGGCAATTGATCACCATCCATCTCGACGCGGCGCCGTTCGGTCCGTCGGCAGGACGGTACGCGCTTTGGATCTGGTCACGGCCGCCCGCAAATGCCGTTCGCCTCGTGCGGGGCGGAGTCGACATCGGCTGCCTAGTGAACCCGTCGCCGTTCACGCGAAGCCTCCGTCCGCAACCGATCCGCTGCCTCCGCGGCACGTCGGTTCCGGCAAGCGTGTGCCGCGGCGTTCGAACGCTGCCCGCGCCGCCGAGCGCGCCGTGGACGGTCACGCGCACGACCGGCGTCGGCCGCGCCGGGAATTTCAGCCTTCAGGGGATCCTACAGGACCCGGGCTCCGCGAACTCGACGCACTTCAGCGTTACCAACGCGGTCATTCTCCGCGTTCAGTGACTCGGCCAGGCCTGGACATGAGCGACTTCATGAACCCCGGGGGCATCACGACGCGTTCATTGATCGGGCCAAGCCTGAACATCAGTGGCTTCATGAACGCCGAGGGCCCCGAGCCGAAGCAAGTCGCCGCCGCGTGATTCCACGACGCGTCTCCGAAGTCGAAGCGACCGAGCGCGCGCCGATCGGCCGGATCTCGAGCCTGTGGCGTCACCCCGTGAAGTCGATGGGCGCCGAATCCGTCGAGATCGCGGAGATCCTGGACGGTGGGCTGCTCGGCGATGAGGTCGGTGCCGTCCGCATCGCGCTCGCCGAGCCGTGCCCTCGCTGCGTGATGACGACCGTGGCGCAAGCCGACCTACCGCGCGATCTCGACGTCCTTCGCGCGATCGCTCGGGAGAACGGCAGCCACTTCGGACTCTACTGCCGGGTGATTCGAGGTGGACTCGTTCGCGTCGGCGACTCCGTTCGCGTCGCCTGAAAATCCGACGCCGAGAAGGACCGCCTCACACGATTCCAGAACCGTTCGTAAAGGGCGGTCTGATGTTGCGCTAGAAACAGGTAAGATACGCCGCTCGCCAGGCAGTCCTCGGGGGATCCGGCGAGTCGTGCGAGATGGAGAAACGAGCGATGTCCGAAATGACGCTTCGCGATCTCACCGAGCTGGTGAAGGGCGATCTCGTTGGCGACGGCAGCCGCGTCATTCGTCGAGCGGCGAAGATCGAAGAGGCGGTGTCCGGCGACGTCACGTTCGTCGCGAACCCGAAGTACGCCCGCCATCTCGAGACGACGCAGGCAACCGCGGTCATCGTTTCGCGAAACATCGAGACGCGACGACAGGACGTCGCGCTCGTGCGCGTCGACGATCCGTACATCTCGTTCCTCTTCGTTCTCGGAAAGCTGACGCCACCGACGGAGCTTCTCTCACTCGGCATCCACTCGACGGCGGTCGTCGATCCGACGGCCGTGCTTGGCAGGGACGTCGGCATCGGCGCGCACGCGGTGATCGGCCGGCGCACCGTGATTGGTGATCGCACGCGCATCTACCCCGGCGTCGTGCTGGGCGACGACGTGCGAATCGGAGCGAACTCACTCGTCTACTCGAACGTGGTCATCCGTGAGAAGTGCTCGGTAGGCGACGACGTCATCATCCATCCCGGCACGGTCATCGGCGGCGACGGCTTCGGCTTCGCGCCGAATACGAACGGAACCTACGACAAGATCCCGCAGCTCGGCACGGTGATCGTCGAGGACTGCGTCGAGATCGGCGCGAATTGCACGGTCGACCGAGCCACGCTCGGCGAGACCCGCATTTGTCGCGGCGTGAAACTCGACAACCTCGTCCACGTCGCCCACAACTGCGTCGTCGGCGAGAACACGGTGATCGCTGCGCAGACGGGCATCTCCGGAAGCACGAAGATCGGCAAGAACTGTGTGGTCGGCGGACAAGTCGGGCTCGTGGGTCACATCGTGATCGGCGATCGCATCACGATCGGCGCGCAGGCGGGCGTCACGAAATCGTTCGTCGAGTCGGGCATGAAGATCTTCGGCTATCCCGCGCGGGAGATGCAGCACAGGCTTCGCGGCGAGGCTCTCGTGCATCAGCTTCCCGAACTGCGGGCGAAGCTCCGCGCGCTGGAGAAGCGCCTCGACGAACTGCAGTCACGCTGAAGGCGAGTCAGACGCCCACCACGTATCGCGTCACGAGGATCGCGACGCCGAGGAGCACGAGCAAACTCATCACGATGACGTTTTGTTGAAGCGTGTCTGCGTCGGCCGTGCGCCGGCGTGCCTTTCGACAAAGCCCGCTCGTTCTCGAATCACGGATGATCGGTCGAGTCATGATGTCGCCTCGCAGGGGATCGGGGCTTCATCCGATTCGATCCCGTGAATGCAATCGATGGTTCAAGTCCGAAGCGAGATGGGCGCCTACTTCGCGTCGGCGGAAGCGTGCCGGCGAAGCGACACGTCGATCGGCGTCGTCGGATCGGGCGACGGGGCGACGAACGTCGCCGTGCCTGTCGCGCCGTCGGCGGAAGCGGCCTCGATGGCATAGCGTCCCGGAGGGAGCCGCAGGGTGGCGCGCAGCTCGCCGTCTCGGAAGCGCCCGAAGCAACGTTTCCAGGCGACGACGCGGCTTTCGGACCGAAGCTCGGCGCGGAGGAACGACGCCCACTCTTCTCCCTTCGGCTCGACGAAGTGAATCGTGACGGGGTCTGCCCCGCGGAGCGGCACCTCGATCGTAGTTTCCGCGCCCGGTCGAATCTCGAACGGCACCTCGGTGCACGCGACGTCGGAATCACCGCTCGGAGCGATCGAGAAGACCCAACGACCGGGGGGCATCGCCGTCGCGCGAACGACGTCTCCATCGAGAGGCGGGCGCCAATACGTCGCGCGGCATGCGTCGAAGATCCAGATGTCGGGTCGGTCGAACGGCCGGCCGTCCTCTCGTCGAAGCCTCGCGGTCAAGGATCCCGGCGAGCGAACGTGGAAGGTGCCGAGGTCCAGCGTCTCTCCGGGCGCCAGCTCCGCGTCGTCGCGAAGCGTTACGCCGATGCCGGTGAGGCGAAGCAGCACGTCGTAGTGCCCGGGAGGCAGCGGGCCGATCCGGTAACCGCCGTCGGCGTCCGTCCGACGCCGGTTGACCATGAGTGCACCGTTCGTGGGCCGTGCGGCGACGAGCTCGCCCGACGCAGGCCGTCCGTCGGAGGCGAGCACCTTGCCCGTGATCCACGCGGATGCGCGGGCGCTCGGCGGCACGCGAATCAAGATCTCGTTGGCGCCGGCCCGCACTCCTTCGACGCCGAAGCACGCGTTGTGCGCCCATTGATCCGCTTCGTAGAGTTCGAGGCGATACTCGGCATCGAGGCAGTTCGGGATCGAGAACCGACCCGTTGCGTCGCTGACTCCGTTGCTTCGCGCGTTCCGATCGCTGCGAGCAGACGGGTCGACGGAAGCGGGCGGCGTTGCGACGACCGTCCAGCCGACGAGCGCGGCGCCGTCGGAATCGAGGAGACGACCACGCAGCTCGAGCCCGCGCGTCAGCACCGCGTCCCAGCGAAGGGTTTCGCCTTCGTGCGCGGTCATCTTCGCCTCGGCGGTGCCGCGGGATTCCCGTCGTCCGCGCGGCGCGACGAGGATGTCCGAGAAAACGTGTCCGATGCGGAACGAGCCGTCGGCCGCGGACAAACTGCCGCCGATGCGGGCGAACAACTGGCGACGCACGGCGTCGTCGGAATCGTCGTCGTCCACCGACGTCCGAATCGGTCCGTCGAACACGTGCTCGATTCGAAACGAGCCGTCGGAGTTCGTGAGCGCAGAAAGCGCGAAGTCGCCGTCACGTTGGCGATCGGGTGCGACGTCGACGCGCGCGTCGACGACCGGTTCACCACTGGTGTCGCGAAGGGTTCCCTCGAGCGTGGCGCCGACGCCGAGGCGAACCGTCACCTTCGCGGTGTCACCGGAGCGGATGCGTTGCGGCTCGATCCACGGGGCAAGTCCGCGGGCCCGGACGACGAGCGATGCCTCGCCTTCGGCGATCCCGTCGAGGATGAACGCGCCGTCGGCGCCCGTGAGCGTGCCCACAGGACGCGTCGGTTCGCCGGGCTCATCGCCGCCCTCGACCGTCGCCACGACTTCTGCGCCGGGGACCGTCCGACCATTGACGTCGAGCGCGACGCCAGAGATCGACCCGCCGCGGCTCGTGAGCACGATGCGCACGGATTGCGTCCGCACGGTCTTCGGCGGAAGCGGCTGAAGCGGCGACGACGCGAAGCCGGGAGCGCGCGCACCGAAGTAGCCGCTTCGTGAGATCGAACGGACGCGGAACGAGCCGTCTGCCGCAGTTTCGGCGACCGGGGCTCCGCAGTCGGTGGGGAACGGTGAACCGAACACGATCGCGGCGCCGGCGAGCGGGCGCGCCGACGCGTCGGTGACGGTTCCTTCGAGCGTGATGCCGCGTGGGACGTCGACCGTGAGTTCGGTCTCGCTTCCCGCGCGCACTCGGGCCTGGAGAACCGCGGAGTGAGCGTCGCTTTCCGTG
>JACOTG010000030.1 GCA_016178505.1 Planctomycetota bacterium | reverse complement strand
GGGATGCGAGCGCCGAGAGCTTTGCGCGCGGCTCGAATGCCCGCAAGGCTCGGGCCGTTGTGCAGCGGCGCCAGCTCTTCGAGCCGATCGATCTCCGCGGCGACCGAGCCGTCGACGAGGCAGGGCTCCGTGAATCGAGCGCCGCCGTGGACGACGCGATGGCCGACCGCATCGACGGCGAGCTTCGTCGCACGCATCCAGTCGGCGATGCGTTTGACTGCCGCAGCGTGGTCCTCGAGGGCGTGCGACTCGCGAAACGGAGCGTGCCCCTCGGACTCCACGCGGAAGATTGCCTCGGCGCCGAGACGCTCCACTTGCCCGCGCGCGATGCTTCGCTCGGCGCCGCTCGTCGCGCCCGCCGCAACGAGCTGGAACTTCACCGACGAGCTGCCGCAGTTGAGTGCAAGGACGTTCATGGCGGCGGATTCTACCCGCGGCGCGCGAACAGTCTCGTGGAGTTCGGCGCTGACGTCCGTTAGCAGTTGGAACGGCACTTGCCGGGAGCGTAAGCGGTTTTCGAGAAGCGGAAGGAGGTGCTCGATGCCCATTCTTCGTTTTGACGCCACAACGCACGATTGGGTGATCTTCGCGCCGTCCCGAGTGCGACGGCCCCGCGAGATTCGCAAGGAGGCGGGGGCGAGCTTGGCCGCTCTGCCCGAGGAAGCGGCGTGCCCGTTCTGTCCGGGCAAAGAGTCGCTGACGCCGCCCGAGATCTATGCGTTGCGCAACGGCAACTCTGCGAACGGGCCGGGCTGGAACGTGCGCGTGATCCCGAACAAATTTCCCGCGCTAAGGATCGAGGAGACGCCGGAGCGGTTGGAAGACGATCAGGGCTTCCGCTACATGGGCGGATGCGGCGCGCACGAAGTGATCATCGAGTCTCCCGATCACCGGACCGCGCTTGCCCATCAGCCCGTGGCGCAGGTCGAGGCGGTCCTCCGTACGCTGCAGGCGCGCTTCGTCGACCTGATGCGCGACTCGCGTTTTCAGACGATCGTTCTCTTCAAGAACCACGGCGAGCGCGCGGGCACGTCGCTTCGCCATCCCCACTGCCAGCTCATTGCGACGCCCGTCGTGCCACGCCTCCTCCGCGTCCGGCATCAGATCGCGACCGACTACTTCGACTTGACGGGGAAGTGTCTCTATCGCGTGCTGCTCGACCTGGAAACGGCGGCAGAACGGCGCGTGCTGCTTTCGAACGAGCACTTTGTCGCCGTTCTGCCCTATGCGTCTCACGTCCCCTTCGAGACGTGGATACTTCCCCGCGAGCCGCAAGCCTCGTTCGGAAGCGTACCGCCCTCACGGCTCACCTCGCTCGCGGAGATGATGAAGACCGTGCTCCTCAAACTCTACGTCGGCCTCGACAACCCTGACTTCAACCTGACCGTCAACTCCTGCGCTCGAGGGGACGAGGACGAGCCGTACTTCATGTGGCACATTGCGATTCTTCCGCGCCTCGCCACGCCCGCGGGCTTCGAACTCGGCAGCGGCATGTCGATCAACACCGTCATGCCCGAAGAGGCGGCCGAATTCCTGCGCGAGGTGCGGGTCTAGCGTCGATCACGGGCCGGCGAAGATCGTGAAGCACCACGGACGCGTGTTGTGACTCTCGCCTCCCTTCATGCCCGGCAGCATCGGCGGGATGAAGCCGTTCGTCTGCGGTTCGAAGACGTCGACCGTCGTCAGCGAGTGGAACCGATTGTTCAGCAAGAAATCGACGAGGCTCGACCCCTTTTCGTCGATCCCGACGTGCTGCACGAAGTGACCCGGTGCGGCCAGCTCCAGGCAACTGTCGGGACAGCCGTTGCCGTCTGTGTCCGGCGTGGGGGGCTGCCCGTAGAAGAGACCCATCGAGTCCATGTCCGCGCAGGCAAGCCAATCGAGCTCCATCGGAAACTGGTTCCCGAAGAAGCTGATGAGATCCTCTGCGGGAAGGATGAACGCGCAAAGCCACTCGGTCGGGCCGCCGGTGGGGTCGGCGAAGATCGGCGGGAACGTGACGTCGTCGATGAAAAAGATCGGCGGACGATGATTCAGGCGAAAGTCCTCGCCCGCGGGGTTGGCGCTGCACCGCGGATTGCAAGGGATGATCAGGACGTCCTCGACGATGACGAAAGGTATCGCCATCGTGCTCGCGGGAATTTTCACCTTCTCGACGAAGACGATTTGCCGAGCGATCGGTCCGAAGAAGCCGAACTGATACGTCTCGGACTCCAACTGATCGTTCATTGGACCGAGACAGGTCAGGTCCTCCGTCCAACCATCCTCGAGAATCGGCAACGCGCCACAGTTCGGCGTGAGTGGGCCCGGAGGGCCGGCTGCGGGAGTCAGCCGAACGCAGATCGTCTGGAAATGACAACCATCGACTCGCCGGACTTGGGCGTCCGTAGTCGCGGAAACGAGCCACGCGCCGGCGACGAGAGCCATCAGCGTGGGCTTCGAGTTGAACCTCATGAAATCCCCTCCTAAAAAAATCTACGAATAGGCAAATCACGCCTTGAGGGGGGACAGGCAGACCTTGCGAAAAGGACGGGTGCGAATAGGGTGCCCGCGATGGAATTCGACGCGAAGCGGGTACGTGATTTGAGTGAAGCCCGGAGCCAATCACAAGGAGGTCGACATGTCCCTCACGCGAATCGGGACTCGCAAGATGAGCACGGCTCCGTCCTCGACGCCGATTGCGGAAATCGTCCGGCTCATGGACGAAAACGACGTGGGCTCCGTCGTGATCGTCCGAGGATCGAAGCCGATCGGCATCATCACGGATCGAGACATCGTACTTCGCGTCGTGCGTAAGGGCTCGAACCCGCACAACGTACAAGTGGGCGACGTGATGAGCTCGGAACTGGCGAGCATCTCCGACAGTTCGACGCCGATTCGAGCTGCGGAGTTGATGCGCGAGCGCCAGATTCGTCGACTACCCCTCGTCGACGCGAACGGAGATTTGGTTGGGATCGTGACGCTCGACGATCTTCTCTTCCACATTGGTCGAGAGATCGGCGAGTTGTCCGAGGTCCTCGCCCCGTTCCCCGTCGCGCATCTCGGAGGCTAGCGACAACGGGAAACTTTCGCGCACCCGTCGAAATTCACGCACCTCCCAGGCTCGAAAGCACAAGCGCGAATTCACGACTTTGCGACGCCGCCGAGCCGCGCGACCGTGTCATGGAGGGCGCGCGCGATCCGATTCGCGGAGTTCGCGCCGATTCCTGCCGCGGCCAGCGCGCGCGCATCGATCGGGTCGCCGAACTCGACCGTGACCCGCCGAAAGCGAGGAAACTTCGCGCCGCGCGGCATCGCCTCGAGGGTTCCACGGATGAAGACCGGAACAACGGGGATCGCGAAACGCTCCAGCAGGAGGCCGACGCCCGGATGGAACGGCTCGAGCTCTCCCGTGAGCGATCGGCGTCCCTCCGGGAACCAAACTAGATTGTGGCTGCGGTGCAGCACGGCGGCTCCGAGCGCGAGGCTCGACACCACCGCGGCATCCGGATCCACGGGGACGACGCGAGCGAGTCGGCTCAAGAGGCGCATCGCCGAGTTCGTGAAGAGCCGATCGGTCGCTCCGCCCCAATACGTGTTTCGCAGTCGACGCCAGGGGAGGGCGGCGGCGAGCGCGAACGGATCGAGATCGCTGACGTGGTTCGGGCTGATGATGAACGGCTCCGCGACGGGGAGCTTCTCCGCTCCGATCACGCGCAGACGGAAAAACGCGCGAAAGAAGACCCGGTGAACCGTCATGAGCGCAGCGGAAACGAACGCCAGGATTGGCCCCACCGGTGCGAGCCAGCGACGGTGCTCGTCGTCGAGCGCTGCGTCCGGCGCTTCCAGAGGCGAAAGACCGCGCGGGCCTCTCGAGTCTCGGGCCTCGCGCAAGAGATCGCGCACGGTATGCACGCGCGCGATCGCTTGCTCGTCGAGGTCCACCCCCGCGCGATCATTCATTTCGAGCGTGAGGTTGACCCACTCGAGCGAGTCGACGCCGAGGTCGAGACGCAGGTTCGTGTCGAGCGCTAGCGGATCCGTCGGGAAGCGCGCGGTGAGCCACGTCCACAGGCGCTTCGCACACTCGTGTTCGAGGAGATCTCGATCCTCGGGCGTTCGTGCGATGGGCTCTCCCGCGCCCGGTGGAGCGACGCGTGCGCCGAGTTTCGCGCGCTCATAGATCGCGGGCAGAAGATGGCGTCGGAGCTTGCCGATGGGAGTTCGTGGAAGCGCGTTCGTCGCGATCGCATAGTCGAGCACGCGCTGGTGTGGCGGAAGGCGCCGGGATCGTTCCTCTACGAACGATCGGACGCGTTCCGCGACGTCGATGCCACCGGCCGCCGCGGCGGCGAGATCCACGACGACGAGAGCGACGAGGCGGGAGTCCATCTCGAGCACGGCAACTTCGGAGATCGGCCCGCCTTCAACGAACGCGGCTTCCAAGTCCTCGGGCTGGATCTTCTTTCCGTCGGCGAGCACGATTCGCTCGGACAAGCGACCGACGAGGTGTAAGTAGCCTTCACCGTCCCGGAATCCGAGGTCGCCGGTTCGAAACCAACCGTCTCGCGTGAATGCATCCGCCGTCGTCTTCGGTTCGGCGCGGTAGCCGGAGAAGACGCTCGGGCCGCGCGCGAGCACTTCGCCGGCGGTCGCTTCGTCCGTGGAGTCGATCCGAATCTCGACGCCGCGAATCGGTCGCCCGGCGGTGTCGAACCGCGCCGTTCTGCCGGCGTTGGCGGTGAGGATCGGCGAGGTCTCCGTCAGCCCATAGCCCGTGCACACCGCCCAGCCGAGGCCCTCGAGCTTCCACGCGGTCTTGGTCGCGAGCGCGGCTCCGCCCGACGCGACTCGGCGGACGCGGGGACCGAACTTCGCGAGTACCGGACGAAAGAGAAAGCGCCCGACGCGAACGCCGAATCGACGTCGAATCGCCGTCGACGCTCGCAGCGCGGTGTGAAACAGCGCATCGGCGAAACGTCCCCGCCCTCGAAACCGCGCTTCCATCGCCGAAAGGAGCGACTCGTAGAATCGCGGAACGGCGAGGATCGCCGTCACCTCCGCGTCGCGGAGCGCGCGCACGACCTCGGGTCCCGTGAGTCCGGCGGGAAACACGAGCGCCGCACCGCTCTGGAGTGCCGTGAGCATGCCCACGGTGAACGGGTAAACGTGGTGCAGCGGTAAGGGCACGAACAGCCGGTCGCCCGGCCCGATGAGGCGTTCGGCGAGGAGTGCGTTGACGTTGGCGGCGAGATTCCCATGCGTAAGCGTCACGCCCTTGGGTTGGCCCGTCGTTCCGGACGTGTGAAAGAGAGCGGCATCGTCCGACGGCGCGATGTCCGGCAGCTTGCGCTCACCGGAAGCGAGAAGGCGACGCCAGCTCCTCGAGTCGTCTTTATCGGCGTCGAGGATGGCGACGCGGCGTATCTCCCCGGTTGACATGCGATCCAGGCGCTCGGCTTGGTCTCTCGTCGCGAATACGAGACGCGCGCCGGCTGCGACCAGGAGGCCCGTGAGGTGCGCGTCATCGACGCCGACGTCGAGCGGCGTCGCCACTGCGCCGGCATCGATGACGGCGAGGCACGCCGCGACCCACTCCGGGCGATTCGACGCGAGCATTGCCACCGGTTCGCCAGCACGCACTCCGGCGTCGACGAGCCCGCACGCGAGGTGGGCCACGCAATCGGCGAGCTCCGCGAAGGTCCACACGTCGAGACCCTTCTCGCGGAGCGCGATCAACGCGGGACGATCGCCGCGGGCGTCGAGACTCCCTACCAACGATCGAAGCGTAACGACCTCGTTCGAAGAAACGGTTTGTCGCACGGGCACACCTCTTCGCGACGACGCCGTTACGTACCGGACGGAGCGAATCGAGCGAGGATCTCGAGCGCGGTGTCGTCCTCGACTTGCGGGAAGCTCTCGTAGAAGTTGCTGATGGCCAGGAAGAACTCGGGCGCGTGGACGCACACGACTTCGTCGCACCAGGCTCGAACCTCCTCGATGCGATCGGGAGGCGCAACGGGAACGGCGACGATCAGCTCGTACGGCGCCTGCCCCCGGACGACTTGCAGCGCAGCCATCATCGTCGATCCGGTCGCGAGGCCGTCGTCGACCACGATGACGGATCGGCCCGCGATCGGCGCGCGAGGCCGCGCGGAACGGAAGAGCGATGCGCGACGAGACAGCTCTTCGAGTCGCACTCGTCGCTCCGCTTGGAGATACTCGGCGGGCACTCCGAGGATCGACAACGCGTCGGGGTCGAGATAGACGCAACCCTCCTCGCTGATGGCGCCGATCGCGAACTCCGGCCGGTCCGGCGCGCGAAGCTTGCGGACGAGAACGACGTCCAGCTCTGCGCCGAGCTTCTCCGCGACCACGGCGCCGGTCACGACCCCACCTCTCGGGATCGCGAGAACGAGGGGGTTGCGGAGGCGCCGACCCTTCAGCCTCTCGGCGAGCTTCAGCGCGGCATCTTCCCGATCACGGAACACGGGCGACCTCCGAATTCGAATCACCGAGGTGGCGAACGAACCAGTCACGCGCAAGCCGAGCAACGAGATCGAGCGCACCCGGCTCGGAAAACAGGTGAGTCGCTCCCGGAACGACGACCAACTCCTTGTCACAATTGAGTTGCGCCAGCGCATGCTCGTTGAGCCGAATGACCGGTTCGTCGTCTCCACCAACGACGAGAAGGGTCGGGGCCCGCACGTTGCAGAGGTGCGAATCGGCGAGATCGGGTCGGCCTCCACGCGAAACGACGGCACCGACGCGCGTCGGCTGATTTGCGGCGGCGATCAGAGCGGCCGCTGCGCCGGTGCTCGCACCGAAGAGCCCGAGGCGAAGTCCGTGCGCATCCGGCTCGACGTCGACGCGCGACATTGCCAGCTCGAGCCGTGCGGCGAGGAGCTCGACGTCGAACACATTGTCGCGATCGTCGGCCTCTTCGATCGTCAACAGATCGAACAGCAATGTGCCGAGGCCCGCGACGCAAAGAACGTCCGCGACAAAGCGATTGCGGGGACTCGATCGACTGCTTCCGCTTCCGTGCGCGAAGAGAACGAGCCCGACGGGATTCGCGGGAATCCGCAGCCATCCTTCGAGTCGACGAAAACCGGCGTCTACGGTGATCGTGTTCTCGATTCCCAATGCGTGCGACATGAGTTCTTCGATTCGACGTCAATGCTCCGACGCGGGAGCATGCTTCGAGAGAATCCTCACCGCACTCGCTTGCGGGCCTTCGCGGCCTTCCTCTTCGACGAAGGACACCTCGTCGCCGACGGCGAGCGAGTCGAATTCGGCGTCGCCGACGGTGTTCGCATGGAAGTAGATCTCGCGACCCTCGGCGGTCGCCAGGAAACCGTAGCGCTCGTCGGGGAAGACGCGAACGACACGTGCCAGCGGCGCCTCGGCGTGATGCTTCACGTCACCGCGAAGCCGGCGAGCGTGATCCTCGAGCTGGCGTCGCGCCGCATCGAACGCATCACGGATCGCCACGTGCAAATCCATCTGCTCTTCGCGCGTGACGACGAGCTCGGCCCCGGGCACGACGAGGTCGATGCGGACGTCGTACGGATGACCTTTGTGGCCGCGGTGCCCCGCCGCCTCGACGAGCACGTGGCATTTCACGATTCGAGGGTGATAGCGGTCGAGTTTCTCGGCGCGCTCTCGGATCTTCGTCTCGAGGTCGCCGAACCGTGGGATGTCTCGCAACGTGATCTGAACGGGGTTCGTCATCGGTGGGCCCTCCAGACGTCTCGTGACTTCGAGACGTCGCTGATTCGTTGCTTTCCGATGCAATGGTCGTGCCGTCACGACGCGCTCCGCGGCCCCAGGACAAGCCGACTACGCGGGCACGTCGTCTGTGGAGAATCCCGCAGCGAGCGGGTGAAATCACGACCACGTTGCCGCGGGATCGCATCTGATGTCGCATCGCACGTGGCGTCCCCTCGCGGCATGCTCGATGCGGCGCACCGGAGCAGCGCAAGCCGACACTCCTCATCACGGCGAGCGAACGAAGGAGGCAACTC
>JACOTG010000047.1 GCA_016178505.1 Planctomycetota bacterium | reverse complement strand
GCGTTTCTGATCGACGCCGAGCCGAGCGTTGCGGCCCGGCTTCCGGCCGAGCTCGAAAAGTACGTGGTCGCGGACGACGTCCAGATCGGGGACGAAAGCACGCGATTCGCCGAATTGTCGCTTCAGGGCCCCGACGCGGCGCGAATCCTCGGCGATGCCACCGGCATCGACGTTGCGTCGCTCGAGCCCGACGCGGTTCGCGAGCACGATCTCCTCGGATCCGCCGGAATCGTTCGGCGCGCCGACCTCTTCGGGGTCGCCGGCTTCGACGTCTGGATCGCAACCGAGAAGACGGCCGAGCTCTTCGACGGATTGCGCTCGCGCGGCGCGAGGCCGGCCGGGTTCGTGGCGTGGGAGACGCTGCGAATCGAGAGCGGCGTCCCGCGGTTCGGCGCGGACATCGACGAGGACTCGCTGCCGCCGGAAGTCGGACTCGAGGGCGCGATCTCGTACACGAAGGGCTGCTACGTCGGGCAGGAGACGATCGCGCGCGTGAAGTACCAGGGCCACGTCAATCGCCAGCTGGTGTCGGTGACGATCTCGACTCCAACGCCGCCGCCGCGCTTCACCGCGATCTACGCCGACGACCGCGAGGTCGGCCGACTCACGAGCGCGTGCTGGTCGCCCGCGCGCCAAGCCGTGATCGGCCTCGCCATCGTCCGCCGCGAATCTTCCGAGCCGGGGACAGCACTTCACCTACGCCTCGACTCCGGCGTCCACGTCTGCACCGTCACGCGTACGGAGCCAGGCACGACTCCGGCGGATTTTTCCCCACATCGCGGCCAAGGGTCGCGCGAGAGCAGCCGGTGACGTCGCGCGGCCCCCGCGTCGTCGTGGTCACCGGCGCTTCGTCGGGCATCGGCCGCGAAACGGCGCTTGCGTTCGCACGACGCGGCGACGAACTGGTTCTCTTCGCGCGACGCGAAGCCGGACTCCGCCAGACGGCGACCGCATGCGAGGCGATGTCGGGTCAGGCGCCGCTCGTCGTCGTCGGCGACGTCGTGCGGCAGGAAGATCTCGATCGGCTCGCGGCCGAATGCCGCGCGCGATTCGGCCGCATCGACGTGCTCGTCAACAACGCCGGCCGCGGTCATCGAAACGTCCCGTTCGACGAACTCACCGACCCCGAAATCGACGACGTCATTCGTGTGAACCTCACGGGCGCGATTCGTTGCGTCCGAGCGCTCCTGCCGCTCCTGCGGATGTCGCCCGGCGCGACGCTCGTCAACGTGGGCTCGGTGCTGTCGCGCACGACCCTTCCGTACTACACGATCTACTGCGCGACGAAATACGGCCTCGCCGGGTTCACGGACTCGTTGCGATTCGAGCTTCGCGGCTCGAGCGTGCGAGTGATGCTCGTGAATCCGGGGCACACCACGACCGAGTTCTTCGACACGGCGAACATGGACCCCAAGGCGTTCGGCCCCGTCCGGGGGGTCGGCCCGGACACCGTTGCGAGCGCCATCGTTCGAGGTGTTGACCGCGGATCACGTGAGATTGCGCTAACGGGATGGGGACGGCTCGGCATCGCGGTGAACCGCTTCGCGCCGTGGCTGTATCGCGCGGTCATCGGCGGCCAAGCGAAGCGCGGCAATCCCCCCGGGGCGACGGCAAATCCGGCGCCTCCGTCCGCGACCGGCGGCCGCTGACTTCCGCGAGCGAACGCCTCGGCAACGTGCACTCGCGAATCGAGGTCCGCGAGCGATCGGCGACACCGGCTTCGTGAACGCCCGTCCTCGGTGATTGGGGTTTGAGTGCGAAGGCGAGGGCGCGCCATGAGAATAGGCGACGGTGGGTTTCATCGGCGAACGGTAAGGAGGACGGCGATGCGGCGGCGGACCCGAACCGTCTGGCCTCGAGTATCGCTCTTCGTGATTCTCGGGATCGGCAGCGCAGCCGCCCAGGATTACGTGCCGACGAGCCTGGGAGTGCCTGCCGGGTACTCGGGATTCGGCGCCGCTGCCATCAATAATCGAGGGCAGATCGTCGGCTCCGCAGGAACGTCCTCCATCTCCCGCGCATTCCTGTGGGACCGCGGTCAGTTCACCGATCTCGGTACTTTGCCCGGCGGGGCGCTCAGCAATGCCACGGCCATCAACGACCTGGGGGAAATCGTCGGATGGTCGTCGACGGCGACCGGCGACCTTCACGCCTTCATCTGGCTTCCGGTGCCGGCTTACGGACTTCCCGCCGGAATCAGCGATATCGGGGCGAACATCCCCGCGAGCAGCTACGCCTACGACATCAACGATGCCGGACAAGTCGTCGGCCTCCCGTCCTTCCTGTGGCAAAACGGAGTCATCACATCGGTCACGACGGCGGGCGCGGGCAGCCCTGTTTCCGTCAACAACGCGGGATCGATCGTCACCGGAAACGCCTGGCTGTTCGCTGGCGGCCAATGGACCCCGATCGGATCTACCACCACCACCGCCATCGCGATCAACGACTCCGGGCAGGTCGCGGGACGGTACGACGCGAGTTCGGTGAGCGGCTGCGGCAGCCCGGATTTCGTCGGAAGACACGCCTATCGCTGGCAAAGCAGATCGTCGATCGACCTCGACCCCAATCCCGGCGATTTCTTCGCGCCCGACAGTTCCGCCGCGGGGATCAATTCTCACGGAGACGTCGTCGGGATCGCCCAGTGCCGCGGCACGAGCTTCGGGTTCGTCTACGACTCCACCAACGGAATGCGCGACCTGAACGCGCTTCTCGTGCCGGGGTCGAACCTCACGATCGCGAGCGCGAAAGCGATCAACGATCTTGGGATGATCGTCGCCGAGGCTCCACCGCTCGGCACGTTTCTCCTCACCCCGACGCACTTGTCGGCGCGAGCCGGCAACGTGAATGCGGCGGCGGGCCTGGTGAGCGATGTGCTGGCACTCAATGGCTCGACGGGCACGCCGATCGAGCGTCGCGTCGAAGTCGCCCCGAGCACGGCGCTGCGCCTTTCGATGTTGGCGCCTCCGTCGAATCCGGGCGGGCCGGCGCCGTTCGTGCTGTACGCCTGGCTCGGCGAGCCATCGGCAACGACCGCACGCCGGCTGCCGCGCGGCCTCGGCTACTCGAGCCTGCCGACGCCGCTCTCGGCGGGAGAACCGCAGCCTCTCGGGATCGCCAACAACGTCGGTCACGCCGCGCGTCTCGGCGTCGAGAACTGGCCGCACGCACCGACGTCTGCCGCGCCGGTCGTCGTGCTGCGCCTGTCGCGCGGCCTTCGCCAAACGGCCACGTTCTACGTGCAAGGGATCGTGATCGACGCCGCGGCACCAAACGGTCTCGCGGCCGTGACGAACGGCATCGTGGTCGTATCGCGCTGAGCGATCGGGGCGACGTCGACCGGCGATTCGCCGTCGCGCGTCGTTTGCGTGCGACCCGCGGCGGACCCACGGCGAAGCATCGTGCGGCCAGTGTGATCACGTTCGAGTGTTCGCTCGGCTCCGCGCGAATGGGCCGTGCCGCGCCGATTCGCCCGATGGCTTGGAATCACCAAGTAGACGTCATCGCCGCGGAGCGATGGAAGGTTGCTAAACGAACTCGATCTTCGACACTCGTGGGATGAATCCTCGGTCAGCGGCGCGGCCGAGGAACGTCTCGATCGCGCGGCGGCCGACCTCGCCGTAGTCGAGCGTCCAGTCGTTCACGTACATGCCGACGAACCGGTCCGTGAGACCTCGTTCGAGCCCGCGTCCCCACCGCATTGCATGCTCGAGCGCCTCGTCGCGGTGCGCGAGACCGTATGTGATCGACTCGCGTAGGATTCGCGACAGCTGGCGATGCGCGTCGGGCCCGAGGTCCTTGCGGATGGCGTTGCCGCCGAGCGGCAGCGGCAAGCCGGTCGTCTCCTTCCACCAGGCGCCGAGGTCCGCGATTCGATGCAGGCCCTGCGCCGCGTACGTGAGCTGTCCCTCGTGGATGAGCAGTCCCACGTCCGCATCGCCGTCCTGCACCGCTTTCGGGATGCGATCGAACGGCACGACAATCGGCCGTACGTCGGGCTCGAACAGGCGAAGCGCCAACCACGCGCTCGTGAGCATTCCGGGGATCGCGACCGTTCTTCCCTTCACCGAGGCGAGCGGCGCTCGCGAAACGAGCAGCGGGCCGTAGCCATCGCCGAAGCTTGCGCCGTGCGGCAGGAGCGCGTAGCGGTCGGCGACGTGCGCGTAGGCATGGAACGAGATCGCGGTGATCTCCATTTCGCCGCGCGTCGCGCGTTCGTTCAGCGTCTGGATGTCGACCAGCTCGTGGACGACGTCGAACGCTCCCGAGTCCACGTGACCCGACGACAGGCCGTAGAACATGAACGCATCGTCGGGATCGGGGCTGTGCCCGAGTCGAATGCGGCGCTTGGCGTCCGTCGTCGGTGATGCCTTCATTGGCGGTCGAGCCTAGCACTCCCGCGCGGTGGTGTCAGCGGCCAGATCAATTGTCCTGGGAATCCTCAGGCACAGCGCGCATCGGTGTTGCAGACCCCAGTCGCGCGTGGCCGTCCAAACGCTCGCTCGGCGCCTGTCGCGAGCGCGACCATCGAAGGCCTCGCGCAAAGCCTCGCGCGAACAACGCGGGACCGCGACTCGCCCGATGGCTTCGTATTTCCAATGGGAGTGACGGCTCATCGTTCGTCGATCATCGGATGCCGTAGAGCGTCGACGCGGTCCGGTAGAGGATCTGGTCCTTGACGTCGTCGGAGTACGGGAGCGCGCGGAAACGCTTCACGTTCTCGGACATGCTCGGGACCATCGGGGCGGGCCAGTCCGTGCCGAACATCGTCTTCGACGCGAGCGACTCGAGGCGCGGGAAATACTGAGGGAGGCTTTGCGGCGGAATGCTCGAGAGATCGAGGTACGTGTTCTTGTGGCGCCGCAAGATGAACATCGCCGCTTCCATCCAGAGCGGCCGGCCGCCGTGCGCGATGATGATGTTGAGCTCGGGGAAGTCGACGGCGACGTCGTCGATAGGCATCGGGTCGCCGTACTTGTTGCGCGCCCCCGGGAAGATGCTCGTCCCCGTGTGGAACATCACGGGCACGTGGCGCTCCTGACAGATGGAGTAGATCGTCTCCAGGCATCGCCACTCTCCGCCGTCCCGATACGCGTTGGGGAAGAGCAGCTGGTGCGGCGGGTGGATCTTCACGCCCTTCACCCCGTGCTCGTCGAGGAGGCGCTTCGTCTCTGCATCGGCGTCCTTCACGAAGCGCGGGTGCACCGACCCGAACGGGAAGAGACGGTCCGGGTGCTTCGCACAGTAGCGGCCGCACCACGCGTTCACGTCCTCGGTGAAGCCCATGACGTCGGGGCTCACGTAGTTGATGATGCCGACGCCGCGAATCCCCTCGCGGTCCATGTGCTCGACGAGCCGGTCCGGATCGCCGATGCACGCCAGGATGGTTTCCCAATCGGATCGGCCCTTTCGCATCGTCTCGCGAACCGAGGGACGGAGCATCTCCCACGGTTGGATGTGGATGTGGCAATCGATGACGCCGGTCGCCGCGCTCATGACTTCGGCCATCGATAAAAGCCTTCGCCGGACTTTCTCCCGAGCTTGCCGGCGCGGACCATGCGTCGCAGCACTTGAGGCGGCTGGAACTGCGGGCCGACTTCGCGCTCGAGGTGCTCGGCAATCGCGAGGCGCACGTCGAGGCCGACGTGATCCGTCAGCCGCAGCGGGCCCATCGGATGGCCGTACCCCAGCTCCATCGCACGGTCGATGTCCTCGACAGTTGCGACCCCGGCCTCGAGCATGCGCATCGCCTCGAGTCCGATGGCGATGCCGAGGCGGCTCGTCGCGAACCCGGCGGAGTCGCGCACGACGATCGCCTCTTTGCCCGCATGCGTGGCGAACGTGCGCGCCCACTCGACGGTCGCGTCGGACGTCCGCTCGCCGCGCACGATCTCCAGGAGCTTCATGACGTGCGCCGGATTGAAGAAGTGGAGGCCGACCACGCTTTCCGGACGGCGCGTGACGGCCGCGATCTCGGTGATGCTGAGGCTCGACGTGTTCGTGGCGAGGATCGCGTGAGGCGGTGCCAGGCGATCCACGTCGGCAAAGATCTCGCGCTTGAGCGCCAACTTCTCGGGCGCGGCCTCGATGACGAGATCAGCGCCGCTCACGGCCTCGGCGAGGTCCGCCGTCGCGCGGATCGCCTCGAGCATTCGCGCGCCCTCTTCCGCCGCGACTTTCCCTAGCTTCACGCCTTTGTCGAGTGCTTCCTCGACGTGATGTCGGCCCAAGAGCGCCAGCTCCATCGTGACGTCGCGGATGAGGACGCGGTCGGCGAGGCGCGCGCAAACCTGCGCGATGCCCGGGCCCATCGTTCCTGCGCCGAGCACCGCAACCGACCGAATCCACTGCGGCATGTCGCTCTCTTTCCCGCCGCGTTCGAACGGCGAAGGCGCGGCATTATAGGCGCGCCTCGTCGAACCAACCATGCGTTCCCGGATTGCGACGGTGGCGCGACCGACGTTGCTCGACACTCGGCCGCGCCGCGAGCATAATCCGCGCTCCTTCGAGGAGAGGGCACCGATGATCATCGTTCTGAAACCGGAAGCGACGAAGGCCGAGGTCGATGCAATCCTGGCACGCATCGCGTCGCAGGGACTGAAGCCGCTGCACCTGCCGGGCACGGAGAAGATCGTTCTCGGGGCGATCGGTGACGAGCGCGTGCTCGTGAAGCTCGGGCTTGAAGCGCTGCCGTACGTCGAGAGGGTCGTGCCGATCCTCGAGCCCTACAAGCTTGCGGGACGCCAGTACCGAGCCGAGAACACGGTCGTGCGCGTCGGAAGCGTCGCGATCGGAGGCGAACGCCCGATCGTGATCGCGGGGCCCTGCGCCATCGAGAGTCGCGAGCAGCTCCTCGCCACGGCGCGCGCGGTGAAGGCGGCGGGTGCGGATCTCTTGCGCGGCGGTGCTTACAAGCCGCGAACCAGCCCCTACTCGTTCCAAGGGCTAGAAGAGGAGGGGCTGAAGCTCCTCGAAGAAGCGCGAGCGGAAACCGGGCTTGGCGTCGTGACCGAGGTGGTCGATCCGCACGACGTCGACAAAGTCTCTCGATCGGCGGACATGCTTCAGATCGGCGCTCGCAACATGCAGAACTTCGCATTGCTGAAGGAGGCGGGACGCGCCCGAAAGCCGGTGCTCCTGAAGCGAGGGATGTCGGCGACGCTCGAGGAGCTCCTGATGAGCGCGGAGTACCTTCTCGTCGAAGGAAACACCGACGTCGTCTTGTGCGAGCGCGGCATCAAGACGTTTTCCTCCGCGACGCGGAACACGCTCGACCTTTCGATCGTGCCGCTGGTGAAATCGAAGAGCCACTTGCCGATCATCGTCGACCCGAGCCACGCGACAGGCATTCGCGCGCTCGTCCTGCCAATGAGCCTCGCCGCGATCGCCGCCGGCGCGGATGGCCTCATCATCGAGGTGCATGCGACTCCGGAAACCGCACAGTGCGACGGAATGCAACAGCTCACGCCGCCGCAGTTCAAGGAGTTGATGGCGGAGGTGCGGAGGCTCTACCCGGTTCTCAGCGTGCGTCGATCGTGATCGCGTTCGTGATCGCGAGCCCATGGCCCCCCGGCGCCGCGGCATCTTGGATGAACCCCTGGATCGTCGCAATCGTGCGGCTGCGGATGCCGGTCGGATACGCGAGCGTCGCCGGCGCAGTGGGCGTGGTGATTCGCGGCGTTCCGAGAGCGTGGCGGAATCCGAGGGAGTTGTAGAGGACGACCAACCTGGGGTTCGGCCCGTTGAGCGGAGTTGGAATCGCGCTGGTTCCGATTCCGAACGGCTGAACGCTGATCGTGGTGGAGTCCACTTCGCCGAGAAACGCGTAGAGCGCGAATCGTGCCGGGTTCGGGCCGGCGGACGAGACCTTCACGCACCGAAGGATCGATGGCGAGAAACGGGTTCGTGCCTTGCCCGAGCTCGATCTCGTTGGTCAAGCCGTCGCCGTCTTCGTCGTCGGACGGGTTCGCGAACTTGGCGCGAAGCGCGCCCGTGAGGTCGCCGAACGGTTCCGGCCGACTCAGCGTGTTCAAGTCGGTCCGTCGCTCGAGGCGTCCGTCGAGGTTGAACTTCAGCACCGTGCTCGACAGCTTGCAGACGACCCACATATTTCCGTCGCCGTCGGGCGCGACGTTGAGCGCACCGTGCCCGCCGAGCGGCATCGTGAGGATCGAGCGGAGGACGGTGCCGTCCGGCCGAAGGATCGTGACCACGTCGGCGAGTCCGCTCGCGATCCAGATGTTTCCGCGTCGATCGACGGCGATGCCCCCGGGCGATGCGGGCACGGGGTAATCGCCGAGCAGGATGCCCGCCGCCGAGAGGTGCGAGACCGTGCTCGAGTCCAGGTTCGCGACCCACGCCGTGCCGTCTTCGGCGATCGCGATCCCTCGTGGGCCGAGACCGACCTGCGTTCGGAAATAAGGGTTTCCGAGCGAGTCGTATTTCAGTACTTCGCCGCTGAACTTGCACGTCAGCCAGACGTCGTTGTTGCGGTCGATTGCGACGACGCGCGGGCCGTCGCCGGTCGGAAAGTCTCCGAGCACGATCCCTGCGGGGGTCATCTTCGTGATGAGATCGAGCGATTGGTTCGTGATCCAGACGTTACCGTCGCGGTCGATCGCGCACGTCTTCGACGTGATGCCCGCCGTAAACGTGTCGATGCGCGAACCGTCGGCAGCGATCCGCACGACGCCGCGCTCCGTGAGTCGCGAGATCCATGCGTTGCCCGCCGCATCGACGGCCGCGCCGCGCGGGGCTCCGCCGACGGCAAACACACCGCGCACGGTCCCGTCCATTCCGAGCAGCGTCACGGTTCCGGTGCCCACGTCCGGAATCCAGATGCAGTTGGAATTCTGCGCGCGCGCCAGGCTCGCCACCGATGCGAGCGTGAGCACGATCGAAAGGAACGTCTTCATCAATGTCCCCCTACACATGGAGCACCAATAAACAAGCTCGTCGCCCTTCAATCAAGCGTCAACTTCGCCGAGTTCGAATTCTTTCCTTTTTCCTCTCAGAATGATCCAGTTCTCAGGATGAGTCGGCCGAGTCCCGTTCGGGAACGCGCGCCCGAGGCG
>JACOTG010000046.1 GCA_016178505.1 Planctomycetota bacterium | reverse complement strand
GGCCGCGTTGCTGGCGTCGGCTGGTCAGATGCAAGGAGCGACGACGATGCGATACAGAGGCGAGTATCGCTGAGGAGGAGCGACGCAGCAGATGGCCCGCCGCCGCCAGCAATCCCCAGCCCGCGGCCTTTCAGGCCGCGGGTACTGGGGAACGGGCCGATAAGGGCTGCATTGCGTCGTTGCTCGTCGTCATCGTGTTTCTTTCAACACGGCCTCCTCCTCGGCGCCTAGCACTGCAGCCCTTCTCGGCCCGTCGCGGCTCACGGGGCGTTCTGTTAGGGACTCTAAAGCCATCGGCGAGGTCGTGCCGATGATTCGAAAGCGAACGATCGGTTGCGAGACGCCGGTCGTTCGCGATCGGGTATCGAAGGTGGTTCGATTCTTTTTCGATGGAGAACTGGCATGACCCGCCGAACCTCACTGCTGGCCAATCCTCTCTTCCTCGTGTACTTCGCGGTCGCACTCGCCGTGCTCGTCCTCGCCGGATGCAACGGAGGAGGAGGCGGCGGCGGATTGCACATCTCGGCCTTCTCGGTCGACGACAACGCGATCACCGAGGCGCATTCGGCGATGCTCAACGCAAAGTTCTCGGGTGGCACCGGCGTGATCGACAACGGCGTGGGCCCGGTGACGAGCCAGACGCCGGTCACGGTGACACCGGCCGCAACCACGACCTACACGCTCACCGTCACGGGGGTCGACGGACGAACGTTGACGCGTTCGCTCACCATCTCGGTCTACGCGGCCGCGCAAGTCCTGAACTTCAGGGCGACGCCGAGCGTGATCGCTCCCGGCAGCGGCTCGGCGCTCGTGCCGCTCTTCGTGAACGGCGTCGCCACCATCGATCACGGAATCGGCGCCGTCGCGTCCGGGACCTCGATCCCGGTCATGCCGGCCGCCACGACTTCGTATTTGCTGACCGTCACGAACCCGGCGGGCGACTCGGTCACATCGACCGCGTCGATTCGCGTGACGGATCTCGTGAACCTCCCGTGGGCGAAGAGCGCGGGCGGCATCGACATCGACAAGAGTCACTCCATCGCAGCATTCCCCGACGGCTCGACGATCGTGACGGGTCAATACAAGGGAGAGGCGCACTTCGGAGTCGGCGAGCCCAACCAGACGACGTTGCTCTCCGGCCGCTTTGACGACATCTTCGTCGCGCGCATGGACGTCGACGGGACGCTCGCTTGGGTCGCGCACGCGGGCGGCACGGACGTCGACGAAGGCCTGGCCGTCGCAACGTGCACGGACGGGACGTGCGTCGCCACCGGGTTCTTCCAGAGCCGGTCGATCACGTTCGGAATCGGCGAGCCGAATCACACGCGCTACGCCACGCTCGGGATGGGCGATGTCTTCGTCACGAAGTACCGAAGCGACGGATCGCTCCTTTGGGCGAAGCGCGCGGGCGGCACGCAAGACGATCATGGTCAGGGCATCTCCTGCTTCGCCGACGGCGGCTGCGTGGTCACCGGTTACTTTTCAGGCACGGCGACGTTTGGTATCGGCGAGCCGAATCAGACGACGCTGACGGCGATGGGCGTGGCTCCGGACGCGTTCGTTCTGCGACTCGCAGCGGACGGCAAGCTCCTCTGGGCGAAGCAGGTCGCAGGATCGGATCTCTCGCGCGGTTGGGCGATCGCGACCGTCGTCGACGGCTCGACTGTCGTCACCGGCGAGTTCCGCGAGGACGCGACGTTCGGGTCGGGCGAGCCGAATCAGACGACGCTCCTCGCGTCGACCGGCGGTCGCAGCGACGTGTTCGTCGCACGGTACAACGCCGACGGAACGCTCGCGTGGGCGAAGAGCGCGGGCGGCCAGGGCATCGAGAGCGGCCGCGGCATCGCGACCTTCACGGACGGATCGTGCGTCGTCTCCGGCGGCTTCGGCGGATTCGGAAGCGACGCGACGTTCGGCGCCGGCGAAGCGAACGAGACGACCCTCGTGACGGAAGGGCTCAGCGACGCATTCCTCGCGCGCTATAACGCGGACGGCACGCTCGCCTGGGCGACCCAAGCCGGCGGAGTGTCGGACGATTCTTGTTTCGGGGTCAGCTCGCTCTCCGACGGCTCTTGCGTCGTCACGGGATTCTTCTCGAACGTCGCGGTGTTCGGCCACGGCGAATCGACCGAGACGACCCTCATGGCGCCGCTTCGCAGCACGGACATCTTCATCGCCCGCTACGCGGCGGACGGCATGCTGACGTGGGCGCGCCACGCCGGGGGCAACGGACCGGACGAGGGTCATGGCGTCGCGGTGGTCGGTGATGCGTTCTTCGTTCTCACCGGCGTCTACGAGCAGCAAGCCACGTTCGGGCCAACCGAACCGAACGAGTACACGCTGAACGCGGAAGGCCAAAGCGACATCGCGACGGCACGCTACACGATCGACGGCGAACTCTGAGATCGCGCGCGCCGCGGCCCGCGCGCATCGAACGGCCGCGATGAACTCGAATCGATCATCGGAGGGCGGCGAGACATCGCCGCCCTCTTCGTTGCAAAGGCGCGTCACTCGATGCGGAAGACGAGCGCGGGGCCGACGCGGTAGCTTCCCGGAAGCTTCTCGGCGAGCTTCACGTGCGCGATCGCGCTCGTCGCACGCGAGAGGTCCGCGGCTTCGCGATCGTCCGCCGCGTTGAGGATCAACCACCGAACGCCCCACTTCCGCAGCAACTCGATCGACTCTTCGCTCGGCCATCGGCCTAACGGCTCGAGCGCGGCCGCCGGCGTCGCGGCGCCGTACGCCGCGAAGCCGTTCACGACGGGGTGGCCGTGAATTCCCTGCCCGTACTCGGCTTGAATGTTCACGTCGGGGATGGGGTACTCGACCACAGGACTGTGATCGGCGGATGCCTCGAGCCACGCGTCGAGCGGGCGAACGTTGGTCGCCACGGGAATGAAGAACGCATACGGGGCGCTCAGGCTTTCGAACGCCACACAGGCGCCCGCCAGGACGGCGACCAACCGCGGGCGCCCGCCACGATCCCACAGGCTCGCGACTCCGACGCCGGCGAGCGCGGCGAACGCGACGGCGGAAACCATTTCGTAGCGACACCACGAGCGCACCGCGCCGAGTCCCGGCACGATGTGTCGGAGGAACTCCATCGGCAGCGGGATCTCGTCGATCGCGCCGAAGCTCACGAGCCGGTCGTTCCAGTGCAAGAACGTGCCGCACGCCATGACGAGACCCAAGACGAAGATCGATACGAACGCCGCCCGGCCCGTCGGGCGCGATCTCACGCCGATGACGGCGAGTACGGTCGCCGAGAAGCCCAGCGCCACGACCGCTTGCTCGCGGGTCATCGAGAACGTGTCTCGGGTCCACGCGCCCCAGATCGGATGCGCCGCGCTCGGCACGAAAAGACGGTCCGGGCTCATCGAAAAGATCTCGGCCATGACGGGATCCGCCGCCGGCAACGGGCCGAAGCTCCGGGACCATGAGCGCAATGTGAACCACGCGAACGGAAGGACCACGATCGCGGCGGTGCCGAGAACGGCGACGAGCTTGGTGACGCGTTCGCGAAGGCTCTGCGCTCGATCCACTCCCAGGATGAGACACGCCGGAATCAGCGGCGCCGAGTACAGGAACTGCCAATGCCCGAGGCACGTGAGCGCGACGAATAGGCCCGCGACGATCCCCTTTCGCAGCCAGCGGCCGTCGCCGCGAACCGCACAGTCGAGGCTCTCCTTCGCGGCGAACGGGAACCACGCAGCGCTGCACAGAACGTTGAAGTGCCCGTCGATGCGAATCGTGAGCGTCGGCGCGCCCGCGTAGACGAGAGCGGCGACCCACGCGGCGATCTCCACGTTCGTCAGGCGGCGCATGAGCCGAACCATGCCGAGCGCTGCAATCGTCAGGAAGGAGAGGCACGCGAGGTTGAGGGCCGCCGTTTCCCCGACGACGCGCGCAAGCGGCGCAAGCGCGACGATCCACCACAGCGGGTGTGTTCCCGTCGCCAGTCGGAAACCGGTCGGGTAGAAGACGTCGGGCCAGTAGTGCGGCAACCGCCCGAGATCGAACAGCGCGTGCTGCGCCCATCGCATCAGCGCGAGCACGTCGAACGCGTCGCCGTTCGCGTGCCCGAACACGTGCGTGCCGAGGTGGATGACGAGATCCCAGTGCAGCGCGCAGATCAGCAGAGCCGCGCCCGCGACGTCGCGCAAGAACGAGGCGGGCTGTGGCGACCGGACGACGGCTTCCCTCATGCAGGGCGCCATGATGCCGCCGCGGATCGGTGGGTCAATCTCGAATCGTCGACGCGAGAGGCGACGTCTCAATCGTCACGGCGAGAGCGTCACCTCGGCGTGGCGGACGACCGTCGGGCCCGAGTCCTGGGCGAGGCTCAACGTGATCCGCAGCGGCACGCCGCGCGGCAGCGACGCCGGCGGGTTCGTCGACAGCACGCGCGTTCGCGCAAAGCCGGCGGCGAGCGGACCATTGATGCGGCGCTGGCGCAGCGTGACGACGGGGCCCCCGGCCACGGGCTGCGCGGT
>JACOTG010000005.1 GCA_016178505.1 Planctomycetota bacterium | reverse complement strand
CAACCCCGAGAGGCAAATGCGATACCACGTCAAACGACTCAAAAGCCTGGGATACACGGTCGACGTCCAACGCGTTGCCTGAGGCTCGCACTGCTCGATCACGCGATGGAGGGATCTTCGTAGCAGGCTCCGTATGCGTCAGTTAATTCGCCTAAGATTTTGCGCGGGTGGCGCGTCGTAGGGGTGGTTGACGCGCGGAACGCGAGGACGAATGGCCCGAGACGAACGGATGAGCGACGGCGAGTGGGTGCGCTCCGTCCTCGATCGGTACGAGGGGCGGCTCGTGCGATACGCGGCGCGGATCATGAAGGACGCGGATCGCGCCCGCGACGTCGTGCAGGACACGTTCGTTCGGTTGTGCGCCGAGGATCGCGCGCGCGTCGAGCCGCGGCTTGCCGAGTGGCTGTTCACCGTTTGCCGCAACCGGGCCCTCGAGGTCGGACGCAAGGAGGGACGCATGTCATCGCTCGACGACGACGCGATCGAGGCGCGCGAAAGCCCCGACGCCTCACCGGCACTCGCCCTCGAAGATCGGGAGACGGCGGGTCGCGTCGCGCGACTTCTCGCCGCGTTGCCCTCGCGGCAAGGGGAAGTGATCCGCCTGAAGATCCAAGAGGGGCGGAGCTACCGCGAGATCAGCCGCATCATGAACCTCTCCGAAACGAACGTCGGCTACTTGATCCACGTCGGCCTGAAGACGATTCGCGAGCGCCTGCGGACGCGCGCGGACCTTCGGCCGAAGGCGTGAAGGAGTTCATCATGAAGGTCCATCCGGACGATCCCAGGCTGACCGCGTATGCGCTCGGCGAGCTGGACGCATCCGAGCGAGCCGCGATCGAGGCGCAGCTCGCGGACTCGCCGGAGTGCCGCCGCGCCGTCGAGGAGATTCGCGAGCTGGGCGCCATGCTCGAGGAGGGGCTCGCCGCCGAGCCCGCGCTATTGCTCACCGATGCACAGCGCAGCGCGGTCGTGGCCTCTGCCGATCGTCCGCATCGCCGACTCGCGTGGCGCTGGATCGCCGTCGCCGTTGCGGCGAGCGTCGTCGCAGCGGCTGGTGTGGGTTCCTTGTGGATGGTGCGAGAGCACCGGGCTGCCAAGAGTGAGCTGCTAGGCAACGTGCGCGAGATTCTTGCGGAGACTTCCGCGCAATCGAATCATTATCTGTTCTCGGAGTCGACCGACGGTTCCGATCGGTCCGTCCATTTCGCCGGCTACAACTCGCCGGTGGGCCAAGTGCCGCCTACGGGGCGCAGCGGGAACGACCCGGTCGCATTGTTTTTCGGCGGGAAAGGGAAGCCGGCATCGACGCTGCAGGCGATCGGTTATGTCGGGGATTCAGGCGTCGACGGGGATACGGCCGGGGCCCCAACCTCGACCGAGGCGTACGCCCGGATCGACGAGAACCCGTTCCTCGACGTCGCGCACAATCCGCTCTCGACGTTCTCGATCGACGTCGACACCGCGTCCTACTCGAACGTCCGCCGCTTCCTGAACGGCGGGCAGCTTCCGCCGAAGGATGCGGTCCGCATCGAGGAACTCCTCAACTACTTCGTCTACGACTACCCGCAGCCGGCGGGGGACGCGCCGTTCGGCGTCGACGTCGAGATCGCGGATTGCCCGTGGAACGCCGAGCATCGCCTCGCGCGGATCGGGCTCGCCGGCCGCGACGTGCCGGCCGCGAGCCGACCGGCGTCGAACCTCGTCTTCCTCATCGACGTGTCGGGCTCGATGAACGAGCCGAACAAGCTGCCGCTCGTGAAGCGCTCGCTGCGGCTCCTGCTCGACAGGCTCGACGAGCGCGATCGCGTGGCGCTGGTCGTCTACGCGGGGAACTCGGGGCTCGTCCTGCCGTCGACCTCGTGCGGAGACAAGGCGTCGATCGCGTCCGCCATCGACCGGCTCGACGCCGGCGGCTCGACCAACGGCGCCGAGGGCATCGAGCTCGCGTACGACGTCGCCTCGAAGGGAAAAATCCCGGGCGGGATCAATCGCGTCATCCTCGCGACCGACGGCGACTTCAACGTCGGGGTCACGAACGAAGGCGACCTCACCCGGCTCATCGAGGAAAAGGCGAAGAGCGGCGTCTTCTTGAGCGCGCTCGGATTCGGAATGGGCAACATCAAGGACGCGACGCTCCAGAAGCTCGCGGATCGCGGAAACGGCAACTACGCCTACATCGACTCCCTCGCGGAAGCGCAGAAGGTCCTCGTCGAGCAGATGGGCGCGACGCTGCAGACGATCGCGAAGGACGTGAAGATCCAAGTCGAGTTCAATCCCGCCGTCGTCTCGGGCTATCGCCTGCTCGGCTACGAGAAGCGCATGCTCCGGCAAGAGGACTTCAACGACGATGCGAAGGACGCGGGGGAGATCGGCGCGGGCCACACGGTCACCGCTCTTTACGAGGTCGTGCCCGCGGGCAAGACCGTCCCGACTCCCGCCGTCGATCCGCTCAAGTACCAACCCACGCCGATTCCGGGCGCGACCACGGGAAGCGCCGATCTCCTCACCGTCAAGCTGCGCTACAAGGATCCCGAGGGCGACGCGAGCCGGCTCCTCGAGCAGCCCGTCGTCGACTCGGGCTCGACGCTGGATCGCGCGAGCGACGACTTCCGCTTTGCAGCGGCCGTCGCTTCGTTCGCCATGGTCCTTCGCGGATCGCCGAACAAGGGTTCGTCCACGTTCGATTCGGCGCGCGATCTCGCGAGCGGTGCGCGAGGCCGCGACGCCGCCGGATATCGCGCCGAGTTCCTCGGACTCGTGGAGAAGGCGCGCGCGATCGCCCCGTCGCCCGATCGCGAGTCCGGGCGGTAAACTCCCGCGCCGTATGGCAGAATCCCGCGTTTGCGGATTCCGTGGCGGTGGTCGTCGCGCGCGTGCCCGGCGCGCCGAATCGCCGAAATCCCTGGGTCGTGAACGCGGGCCCGTGCACCGGACTGTCGAGCCATGAACGAACCAAACAAGGGTTGGCTGTCGAGCGGACTGACGTTGCCCGTTCTGATCCTCGTCGTCGGCGTGATCCTCGTGATCGCGACGCGGGGCGGGGTGGCCCCGAGCGGCGGACGAGACGGCCGGATCGTCGGCGAAGCGCTCGAGCTGATTCGCGAAAAGTACGTCAGCGAGGTCGATTCGAGGAAGCTCGCCTACGAAGGGATCGACGGGATGCTCAAGTCGCTCGATCCCTACTCCGAGTTCTTCGGTCCCGAAGCCAAGTCCGAGTTCCGCGAAGAGACCGAAGGCGAGTTCACCGGCATCGGCATCGTCATCGACACGGCGCAGCGCGGGCCGGGCGTGGTCGTGCTGTACGCGCTCAACGGATCGCCGTCAGACCGCGCCGGAATCCGAAGCGGCGATTGCATCGTCTCCACCGACGGCCAGCCGATCGATCCCATCCGAACGAACCAAGACCTGGAGCGCGTGAAGAAGCGCTTGCGAGGGAAGATCGGAACCGCGGTGGCCCTTCGTGTGCAACGCCCCGGCGATCAAGGGCCGCGCGACGTCACGATCGTGCGGGAGCACATTCACGACAACAGCGTTCGAGGCCCCGCGATCCTCGACGCCGAGCGGGGCATCGGATACGTGCACGTCCGCGGCTTCAACGAAAACACTCCGCGAGACTTCGACGCCGCGGCATCGTGGCTCTTGAAGCGCGGCATGAAGGCGATGATCCTCGACCTTCGCTTCAATCCGGGCGGCCTTCTCAAGTCGGCGACCGACCTCGCGGATCGATTCCTCGCCGCCGGCGTCATCGTGACGACCAAGGGGCGCGATCCGGCCTCGCGGCTGGAGTACGACGCGTCCGGCAAGCCGACGATCCCGGCCGACGTCACGGTCATCCTGCTCGTGAACGGCGAGAGCGCGAGCGCATCCGAGGTCGTCGCAGGCGCGCTGCAAGATCACCGCCGCGCGCTCCTCGTCGGATCGCGCACATTCGGGAAAGGTGTCGTTCAGACCACGGTTCCGTTCGACGGCGATCGCGCGCTCGTGAAGCTGACGACCGCGCGGTACTACACGCCATCCGGTCGGTGCATCGAGAAGCTCGTCGGCGTCGATTCGGATCGAGTCGGCAGCGGAGGCATCCTGCCGGACGTGGAGGTGACGCTGAACGACGCGGAGACGCACGCCGCTGCCGTTCGCATCGGGCGGCTGCGCGCGCTCGAGGACGTCCTCGGATCGGGCAGCGACAGCAGGGACACCCAACGGGTCGCGGATCGCGAGATCGAGCAAGCGCTCGCGCTCCTGCGCGGCGAGCCGGCGACGCAGGCACTGGTCGCGTCCTCGCCCGACGCGAAGGCGAAGAGCTCGGTATCCGACGACGACCAGGGCGGGGAGGACGACCATTGAGCCCGGAGACGCGGGCGGTCGAGCGCCCGGTGGTCCTCGGGATCGAGACGTCGTGCGACGAAACCGCGGCGGCGGTCGTCGCTCGCACGGACGACGGCGGCACGGACCGCATCCTATCGAGCATCGTGGCTTCGCAGTCGAAGCTGCACGAACGTTGGGGCGGCGTCGTCCCGGAGGTGGCGTGCCGCGCTCATCTCGAAACGATCCTCCCCGTCGTCCAGGAATCGCTGGCGAAGGCCTCGGTGGCGCGCGAGCAGCTCACCGGCATCGCGGCGACGTACGGTCCTGGTCTCGTCGGCGCGCTCCTCGTCGGACTTTCCGCGGCGAAGGCGCTGGCCTTTGCATGGGACCTCCCGTTCACGGCGGTGAATCACATCCACGGCCACGTCTACGCGGTTCGCATGGCGCATCCCGACGCCGAGTACCCGCACGTCGTGCTCGTCGCGTCGGGAGGCCACACGGCGATCTACGTTTCGCGTTCGCCGCTCGAGCTGCGGCTGGTGGGATCCACGGTCGACGACGCGGCGGGTGAAGCGTTCGACAAGGTGGGATCGATCCTCGGCCTCGGTTATCCAGGCGGACCGCGCGTGGAATGCGCGGCGAAAGATGGGAACCCGAAGGCGTTCGCGTTCCCGCGTTCCGGCTTCGGCGCGGGCTCGTTCGACTTCTCGTTCAGCGGAATCAAGACCGCGGTCCTCTATCATTGTCGCGGGCAGAACGCGCCGAAGGGGGGCGCACTTCGCCCGGACGTGAACGTGGCCGACGTCGCGGCGAGCTTCCAAGCGGCGATGGTCGACGTGCTCGTCGAGCGGACGCTTGCGGCTGCGGCCGCGTTCCGTGTGCCGACGGTAGCGATCTCGGGCGGCGTCGCAGCGAACGGCGCGCTCCGTGAAGCGCTCGCGCGACGAGCGCCTCGAAGCGTGCGCGTCTGCATTCCACCGATGAGCCTCTGCACGGACAACGCAGCGATGATCGCCGGTCTCGGCGCGCGCCGACTCGACGCGGGGCTCGAGGACGACCTCTCCATCGAAGCCGATCCGACGCCCATTCGTGCGGAGGTGTAATCGATGGAACGAGAATCAGGCGTCCGAGAGTTCAGGCATGTTCACCGGGCCACTCGCGCACGGACCTAGCCGATGGACAAGGACGGACTCCGTGGGCTTCTCGCTCAGGTGAGCGCGGGACAGCTGTCGATCGACGACGCGATCGGGAAGCTGCACTTCCTCGAAGCGGCAAACCTCGGTTTTGCTCGCGTCGATCGCCAGCGCGCCGCTCGGTGCGGGTTTCCGGAGGTCATCTACTGTCCCGGAAAGCTCGCGGACGAGGCGGTGGCCATCGCGCACGAGATCCTGGCGCACGGAGGCAAGCTCCTCGCGACACGCGCGACGCCGGAACATGCCGCCGCCTTGCGCGCGGCGTTTCCCGACGCCGTGCACCACGAGCGCGCACGCGCCGTGACCGTCCGCCGCGCGCCCGCCGCGGCTCCCGCGGGGCGGGTGCTCGTCGTGACTGCGGGCTCGGCGGACATCCCGATCGGGGAAGAAGCGGCGGTCACGGCCGAGATCATGGACAGCTCCGTGGAGCGCATCTACGATGTCGGCGTCGCGGGGATCCACCGGTTGTTCGCTTGCCGCGAGTCGCTCCAACGCGCGCGTGTCATCGTCGTCGCGGCAGGCATGGAGGGCGCCCTTCCGTCGGTGGTCGCCGGTCTGGTCGACTGCCCGGTGATTGCGGTGCCTACGAGCATCGGATACGGCGCGTCGCTCGGCGGCTTCGGACCGCTTCTCACGATGCTGTCGAGTTGTGCGGCCGGGATCGCCGTCGTGAACATCGACAACGGGTTCGGAGCCGGATACCTCGCGGCTCTGATCAATGCACCTCCGGCGAACGGGGACGAACGAGGTGGCGGAGCGAATCGGCGTGGCTGACGAAGCCCTGTTGGTCCTGCGAGACGGAACCGTCTTTCGCGGGCGAGCCTTCGGGCACCGCGGCGAAGCGGTCGGTGAGGTCGTCTTCAACACCGCGATGACGGGATATCAGGAGATCCTCACGGACCCGTCGTACAAGGGTCAGATCGTCACGATGACGTATCCCCACATCGGCAACTACGGGACGAACGCGGAGGACGTCGAGTCGCCGCGACCGCACCTCGAGGGATTCGTCGTCCGAGAGGTTTCGCGTTCGCCTTCGAACTTTCGCGCGACCGCGGCGCTGGAGGATTACCTGCGGGGCCATCGCGTCGTCGGGATCGAAGGCATCGATACGCGCGCGCTCACGACGCGACTTCGCGAGAGAGGCGCCATGGACGCGATGATCGCATCGTCGCCCGACGGCAAAAGCCTCGACGTCGAGCGGCTCAAACAAAGCGCGGCTGCGGCGCCGTCGCTCGTGGGACGCGACCTCGTTCGAGAGGTCACGCGACGCGAGACGTCTCCGTGGGTGGAGGGATACTCGAACCCGCTCGTGGCGGATCTCCTCGAGCCGGTTGGACGCGGGCTTCGCGTCGTCGTGGTCGACTACGGCGTCAAGGCCAACATCCTGCGCTCGCTCGTCGCGTCCGGGTTCGAGGTGATCGTCGTTCCCGGCGAATCGACGGCCGCATCCGTTCTGGCGCACGATCCGGACGGCGTCCTTCTCTCGAACGGGCCGGGCGACCCCGAGCCGCTGACTTACGCGATCGATTGCGCGAAGGGGATTCTCGATCGCGAAGTGCCGCTGTTCGGCATCTGCCTCGGACATCAGATCCTGTCGCTCGCACTCGGCGCGAAGATCTACAAGATGAAGTTCGGGCATCACGGGGCGAACCAACCCGTCCGCAACGAACGCACGGGCCGCGTGGAGATCACGTCGCAAAACCACGGCTTCGCCGCGAACGCGAAGACGCTCGATCCCGACGAGGTCGAGGTGACGCACGTCAACCTCAATGATCAGACGCTCGAAGGGCTCCGCCACAAACGGCTACCTGCGTTCTCGGTTCAATTCCATCCGGAGGCCTCGCCGGGACCGCACGACTCGCTCTACCTCTTCCGCGAGTTCGCCGAGCTGATCCAGCGCGTAAAACGCTGAGCGCGACTCGCGGGCGGGCCTCGTTTTCGCCTTGACACGCTCCGCGGTGCTCCCTAGCATTCCGCTCTTTTGGATCTTTTTGACCTGCGGTTCCGACCGGTGATCGAGGGTTTGCGATCGGAGCCGTCTCTCCCCGCCGCTCCGTCGGGCCCGGCTCGTGCGTCCCGTCGGCAAGGGATTTTGTCGTTTGCCGTGAGGCGCGATCGATTCTCGGGACGCGGGCATTGCGGCTGCGGGTCACTGTTTCCCAGGGCAACGTGAGGGCGATCCGCCGGATGCCGACCGTCTGCGTGATTGGCGCCCAGTGGGGCGACGAGGGCAAGGGAAAGGTCCTCGATCTACTCTCGGCGGACGCCGACTGGGTCGTTCGATACCACGGCGGGAGCAACGCGGGCCACACCGTCTGGCTCGGCAACGAGAAGTTCGTCCTACACCTCGTGCCGTCGGGCATCCTCCATCCCCACGTCCGCTGTGTCATCGCGACCGGCGTCGTGGTGGATCCTCGCCACCTCCTCGAGGAAATCGACGGCCTCGAGTCGCGCGGCGTGAAAGTCGCGGGAAGACTCTTCCTATCCGATCGCGCGCACTTGGTCTTTCCCTATCACGTCGAGCTCGACAAGCTCGCCGAGCTGCGTCGCGGCGAGAATCGCATCGGCACGACCGCGCGAGGAATCGGGCCTGCCTACGCCGACCGCGCGTCGCGAATCGGCGTGCGCGTCGCGGAGATGAGCGAGCCCGATGCTTTTCGTCGACATGTCGAGCGGAACGTCGAGGAGAAGAACGCGCTCATCACGGGGCTGTATCGCGCGAAGCCGCTCGATGCCGGAGCGATCGTGGCCGAGTATCTGGAATGCGCGAAGCGCCTACGTCCGTTCGTGAGCGACACCTTCGCGATGGTCGGCGACGCCAAGCGTCGAGGCGAGCGATTGTTCTTCGAGGGAGCGCAGGGCGCGCTTCTCGACATCGACTTCGGCACCTATCCGTTCGTGACCTCCTCGCATCCGATCACGGGCGGCGTCACGGTCGGCGTGGGGATCCCGCCCCGGGACGTCGAACGGGTCATCGGAATCTTCAAGGCATACACGACGAGGGTCGGAGCGGGTCCGTTCCCCACCGAGGATCCCGGTGATCTCGGCAAGCGACTTCGCGAGCGGGGCGGTGAGTTCGGCTCGACGACCGGCCGGCCACGCCGTTGCGGTTGGTTCGACCTCGTGGCGTGCCGGTATTCGTGCGAGCTGAACGGATTCGACGCGGGCGTGCTCACGAAGCTCGACGTCTTGGCTGGACTCTCCGAGATCCCGGTGTGCGTCGCATACGGACTGCCGAATGGCGAGACAACCCGATTCCCGGGAAACGTCTCGGTGCTCGAGCGCGCGGTGCCACGGTACGAAAAGCTCCCAGGGTTCGATGGCGACGTCAGCGGGATCCGAAATTACCGCGACCTTCCAGTTGAAGCGAAGCGCTACGTGCAGTATCTCGAGGAGCACTTGGAAATCCCGTTCTCGCACGTCTCGGTCGGGCCCGAGCGCGAGCAGACGATCGTGAGGTGAACCCCGTGGACGACGGGCGACGGCCGCGCCACATCGCGATCATCATGGACGGCAACGGTCGTTGGGCGCACTCCCGCGATCTGCCGCGCGTTCGCGGGCACGAAGAGGGGATTCAATCCGTTCGCGAGGTCGCGCGAGAGTGTGCGCGGCTCGGGCTCATCCAGTTGACGCTGTACGCCTTTTCGGTCGAGAACTGGAAGCGCCCGAAACGCGAGGTCGAATTCCTGATGCGGCTCCTCGAGCGGTTCCTCGTGAGCGAGCGCGAGGAGATCGAGGAAAACAACATCCGCTTTGCGGCGATCGGCCGCCTGCACGAGCTGCCGTCCTTCGTCGTCGACGAGTTGAATCGGACGATCGAGATGTCGAAGCACAACACGGGGCTCACTCTGTGCCTCGCGCTCAACTACGGCGGTCGCGCCGAAATCCTGGACGCGACGCGTCGCATCGCGTCGCTCGTTCGCGAAGGAAAAGTCGCACCCGAGCAGATCGACGAGACCCTATTCGAGCGCTGCCTCTACGCGCCCGAGATGCCGCCGCCCGACCTCTTGATTCGCACGGCCGGCGAAATGCGGGTCTCCAACTTCCTCTTGTGGCAGATCTCGTACGCGGAGATCTACGTCAGCTCGGTCTGTTGGCCCGACTTCCGCCGAGAGGAGCTGCATCGTGCTCTGGAGGCCTACTCCAAGCGCGTCCGAAAGTTCGGCGGGCTGCAAGAGACGAATGTCGAAGGGTAAAGTACCCGCGCGGATCCTCACTGGTCTCTGCTTCCTCCTCTTTCTCGCCGGCGTTTGCGTCGTCGACCTCGCCCTCGGGTCGGTTCGCGCCACGGAAATCCTGCTCTGCGGAATCGTGCTTCTCGCTCTCCGGGAGACATACGCGTTGTTCGCGGACAAAGGCATGTCGCCGGCGTCCGGGATCGGGCAGGTCGCCGGCGTCGGGCTCATCGTCTTGAAGACCTGTCCGTCGTTTCCCGATGCTGACTTCGTGGTCTTGTCCGGACTTCTCGTTGCCCTGTTGATGACGTCGGCGAAGATCCACCAGCGGGAGGGTGCACTTGCTCGAATCGCGTCCACCGTGACCGGATTCGCATACGCGGCGTGGCTCCCGAGCGCCGGCGTCGCCATTCTCGAGCTTCCCGGGGCGGAGCCGCGCCAATGCTTGCTCGCGGCGTACTGGGTGGTGCTCGTCGCGAAGGCGACCGACATCGGCGGCTACGTCGTCGGCAAGTCGATGGGGCGGACGAAGCTCATCGAGTCGGTGAGCCCGAACAAAACCGTCGAGGGAGCAATTGGCGGCGTCGTGCTCGCCGTCGCGGCGGCGGTCGGGCTCGCGCGCGCCTTTCATCTAGAGACGTTCAGCCCTCTCTTCGCGGCGTTCGCGGGCGTTGCCATTTCGATCGCGTCGCAGCTGGGCGATCTGCTCGAGTCGCTGATGAAGCGAAGCGCGGGCGTGAAGGACTCGTCGGCTCGCACGAGCTTCGGCATCTTCGGCGGCTTCTTGGATCTCCTCGACAGCCTGGTTCTCGCGCTTCCGGTGGGGCTGCTCCTCGTTCAGGCTCGTGGCCTCTGAAATCGACGAGCGTGTGGTAGATTGGGCGGCCGTTCACACATCGAGCTGGCGGACCTGCCGCACTTGGATCGGAGGGGATGGAAAAAGTCATTCGGATCGCGGACATCGACGAGGAGCGGCGGCTTCTCGGAAAACGAGATCGCAACGTCAAGGTGCTTCGCGATCTCTACGACGTGAAGGTCACGTCGCGGAACGGAGTCGTCAAAATCACCGGCGAAGAAGCCGGCGTGCGCGACGCGGTCCGAGCGATTCAAACGGCGCTCGAACGGCTTCGATCGCGCGAGGATGCCGGCGACGACGAAATCGAATCGATACTGCGTCGTGCGCGCGACGGATCACGCGACGAGAAGCGTCCCACCGACGAAGGGGAGACCGACGGCGATTCTTTCGCGGGCCTTGGCATTCGTCCGCGCACTCCCGGCCAGGGGCGATACGTCGAAGCGCTGGCGAAGAGCGAGATCGTCGTCGCGATTGGTCCGGCAGGCACGGGCAAGACGTATCTGGCCGTGGCGATGGCGGTGCAGTGTTTGCGCCACGGCCGCGTGCGGCGCATCGTGCTTGCTCGTCCCGCCGTCGAAGCGGGGGAGAAGCTGGGCTTCCTGCCCGGCGATCTGCAGGCGAAAGTGAACCCGTACCTGCGGCCTCTCTACGACGCGCTGAACGACATCCTCGAGTTCGGCCAGCTTCGCCGTTACATGGAGCGGGAGATCGTCGAGATCGTCCCGCTCGCGTACATGCGCGGACGAACGCTCGATCATTCCTTCATCATCCTCGACGAGGCCCAGAACACCACGCCGAAGCAGATGAAGATGTTCCTCACGCGCATGGGGCGAGACAGTCGCATCGTCGTCACCGGCGACGTCACGCAGATCGACCTACCCGAGCCGACCGAGTCGGGCCTGGTCCACGCGGAGAGGGTGCTCGGCAAGGTTCGCGGACTCGACTTCGTGTACCTCGATCGCGAGGACATCGTTCGTCACCCGTTGGTGCAGCGCATCGTCGACGCCTACGGCGCCGAAGACGGGGAAGCGGAATGACGAGCCGGGTCGCCGTTCGTGACTCGGCGCGCGGGGGAGTGCCTCTTCGCGCGACGATCGTGTCCGCACTGCGCACCGCGATGCGCGAGGAGGATCGTCCGCTTCATCTCTCGCTCGCCCTGGTCGGCGACGCCGAGATGCGACGGCTGAACCGGACGTTTCACGGGGTCGACGGCCCGACCGACGTGCTCGCGTTTCCGCAGCGCGGAACCTTGGTGCCAGCCGCCGAGGCGTTGGACGGGGAAATCGTGGTATCTCTCGGAACGGCGCGGCGCGAAGCGCGCACGCGGGGCGTTCCTACGGCCTGGGAGGCGAGCCTCTACGCGATCCACGGATTCCTCCACCTCTGCGGCTACGACGACCATCGGATCGCGGATGCTCGTGTCATGGCGCAGCGCACCGTCCACATCCTCAATTGCGCCGGGCTCGACCCCGATCGACTCGGAGTCGGTGCAGACGGCGTTGCACCGTCGCGGTCCTCGCGAAGCGCGATTCGATGAACGGCGACGACGTCGGGTTCGGCAGCTTCGCGATCCGGGAGGGCGCGTGCACGGAGGAGCAGGTTCGCGTCGCGCTGGACGCGCAAAAGCAGCAAGGCGCGTCATCGACGGCCAAGCCGCTCGGCGAGATCCTCGCGGCGCTCGGATTCCTCTCACGAGACCGGGTCGACGCGCTTCTCGCGCGGTATCGCGACGAACGACTGCGCTTCGCGATCGCCGGGTACGAGCTTCGAGAGAAGCTCGGCCAGGGATCGATGGGCGTGGTCTACAAAGCGCGCCAGCTCTCGCTCGATCGCATCGTCGCGATCAAGATCCTCCCGCCCGAGCTGGCGGAGAATCAGGCGTTCGTTCGTCGCTTCATGACCGAGGCTCGAGCAGTGGCAAAGCTGAACCATCCGAACGTGATCCAAGGAATCGACGTCGGAGATTCGGGGGGCTATCGGTACTTCGTAATGGAGTACGTCGACGGCCTGACTGTTGGCCAGATTCTGCGGCGCGGAGGCCCGCTCGACGAAGCACGCGCACTGCGCATCATCTCGCAAATCGCCGCAGCGCTCGATCACGCATACCGCAACCGACTCGTGCATCGCGACGTCAAGCCGGACAACATCATGATCACGGAAGGGGGGCTCGCGAAGCTCTGCGACCTCGGGCTCGCACGCGAAGAGCGGCTCGACGCACGCACGGTTTCCCGCGGCGCTCTCGGCACGCCGAATTACGCCTCGCCCGAACAAGCTAGGGGCGACGCCGACGTCGACATCCGGAGCGACATCTATTCGCTCGGCGCGACCTACTACCACATGATCGTCGGCGAGCCGCCGTTCACGGGGACGAACAACGCGAACATCATGGCCGCGCACTTGACGAAGCGTCTCGTGCCGCCGATCGAGCGAAATCCCGAACTGAGTGGATCCGTATCGCGCCTCGTCGAACGGATGATGGCGAAGGACCCGAACCAGCGACCACAAACGCCGGGCGAGCTGATCACCGAGATCGAGCGCGCACGCGCCGAGATCGAAGAAGCGACGCCTCCATCTTCGCGGCGTGGCGGAAACTTCGAAAACCCCTTGACCCAGAGACGTCGCCGTCTAAGATAGCCGCCCATCATGCCGTGCGGTGGCCGGTTGGGGCTGTCGCGCAAATGGGTAAAGGGTAGTTCGAGGTCTGAAAAGAGGCGGTTCTCTCCGGCCGGGCGGTTCGGAGAGGCACTGGGGTTTCCCGAGCGGTGGCGTCGCATTCCGTGATTTCACGCTCTGGGCCCCGTGACGCACGCGACACGATTTGAATGTCCGTGTGTGCCTGACGTGGAGCCCGGCCGTTGGGGAACGGGAGTGAGGGCCAAACCGTGAAGAGCCAGACCAAGGAACGAGTGACGGAAGGTCTCTGGAAGCACTACCGCAGCAAGAAAGACAAGGAGAGCCGGAATCGTCTCATCGAGCGATACCTGCCGATCGTGCGGTACGTTGCGGAGAAGATCTTCGACAAGCTGCCGGGCAGCGTCGATTTCGAAGACCTGACGAGTGCCGGCGTCTTCGGACTCATTCATGCGATAGACGGTTACGATCGAACGCGCGGAACGAAGTTCGAGACGTATTGTGCGACTCGCGTCCGCGGCGCGATCCTCGACGAGTTGCGCTCGTGCGACTGGGTCCCGCGCCACGTTCGCTCACGCGTGAACAAGCTGCAGGCCGCGTACGAGGCGATGGAGGCCGAGCTGGGCCGCGAGCCGACCGACGAAGAGATCGCCAAGCGCATGGACGTGACGATGGACGTGCTCAACGAGATCCTGCGGGAGACGAGCGGGACCACGCTCGTTCAGCTGTCGCGTGAAATCGACGGCGTGGACGGCTCGTCCGATCTCCGCCCCGGCGAGAACCTCGAGGATCGTCGCAGCGTTCCACCCTACGATCGACTGCAGGGCGAAGACGTTCGTCGCCTGATCCACCGGAACCTCAACAAGCAGGAGCGGCTGATCGTCGTCCTCTACTACTTCGAGAATCTGACCATGAAGGAGATCGGCGCGGCTCTCGACCTCTCCGAGTCGCGAGTGTGCCAGATCATCTCGCGCGTCATCCTCCGGCTGAAGAGCCGATTCCGTCGAATGCAGAGCGAACTCTTGCCGTGACGCCGCGCCGCGCGAGAGGCGCCGGAGCCGATGGACCACTTCGTTCGGCGTGACGGCCGCCTCTTCGCGGAAGGCGTTCCGCTGACCCGGATCGCCGAATTGCACGGTACGCCGACTTACGTCTACAGCGAAGCGACGATCCGGACGCACTTCGATCGTGTCCGCGAAGCGTTTTCCACCATCGAGACGCACATCTCGTACTCGGTGAAGGCCTGCCCGAATCTCGCCATCTGCAGACTTCTCCAATCGTTGGGCGCGGGCTTCGATGTTGTCTCGGGCGGGGAGCTGGCGCGCGCGCTCGAGGCATCGGGTCGCGGCGAGGAAATCGTCTTCGCCGGAGTCGGCAAGACCGACGACGAGATTCGCTTCGGGCTGCGGGCCGGCGTCTTTTTCTTCAACGTCGAGTCGCGCGATGAGCTCATCGCGGTGTCGCGGATCGCGACGGAGACGGGTTCCACGGCCCGCGTCGCGCTTCGCCTGAACCCCGACGTCGATCCCGGAACGCACCGTTACATCACCACGGGCAAGCGCGAGAACAAGTTCGGCATCGACCTCGTCGCGGCGCGCGCTCTCGCGCGCGAGGCGACGTCGCTCGGCGGCATTTCGATCGAAGGCGTTCACGTGCACCTGGGCTCGCAGATCACGGATCCCGCGCCTTACGGCGAAGCGCTCGATCGCTTGCGCGAACCGATCGCCGATCTTCGGCAGTTCGGCCATCGGATCCAGTGGCTCAACGTCGGCGGCGGGTTCGGGATCTTCTATCGCGGCGGCGACGCGATTCCCGCTGAATCCTTCGCGAAAGTCATCGTTCCGCGCGTTCGAGATCTCGGCTGCCGGCTCATCCTCGAACCGGGCCGATTCATCGTCGGGAACGCGGGAGTTCTCGTCACTCGAGTGGTGCGGATGAAGCCGTCGAGCGAGGCCGGCCGGTTCTTCGTCGTGTGCGACGCGGCAATGAACGACCTCATTCGACCGAGTCTCTATGGCGCGTGGCATGCCGTGTGGCCCGTCGAGTGTGCCGCGGCGAGCGATGTCGATCTGCGTCCCGACGAGGGAATCCTCGCGGACGTCGTCGGGCCGATCTGCGAGAGCGGTGATTTCCTCGCGAAGGATCGTCGGTTGCCCGCGGTTGCGAGCGGAGACCTTCTCGCGGTGCGAAGCGTGGGAGCCTACGGATTCTCGATGTCGAGCAACTACAACTCGCGACCGCGTGCTGCGGAGGTGCTGGTCAGCGGCGATCGCGTCCGGCTCGTGCGGCGGCGGGAAACCCTCGACGATCTCCTCGGCCCGGAGCGCGGCCTCGAATAACCGATCACGTCCCGCGGACGGCTCGGATTGCGAGGAGTCGGCGCAGAAGCGCCTCGAAATCGGCGAGCTTCACCATGCACGGTCCGTCGCACGGCGCGATCTCCGGCGTCGGATGAACTTCGAAGAAGATCCCATCGCAGCCGGCTGCGACGGCGGCGGAGGCCATCGTCGGGACGAGCGCCGACGCGCCGCCCGACGCGGACCCGAGGCCGCCGGGCTGCTGAACCGAGTGCGTGGCATCGAAGACGAGCGGCCACCCCGTTTCGCGGAGCGTCGGGAATCCGGCGAAGTCGACGACGAGCCGGTTGTAACCGAACGTGCTACCGCGCTCCGTGACGAGGATGCCTTTCGCGCCGGCTGACTCGAGCTTCCTCACTGCAGCAGCGACGTCCCACGGTGCAAGGAACTGCCCCTTCTTCCAGTTGACGGGTCGGCCCGTGCGTGCGGCCGCCGCGAGGAGATCGGTCTGTCGCGACAGAAACGCGGGCAGCTGTAGAAGGTCGAGCACTTCGGCCGCCGGCGCCACTTGCTCGATCGAATGCACGTCCGACGTGACGGGCACGCCGACCTTCTCGCGCACGCGGCGCAGGATCCGCAACCCTTCCACGAGGCCCGGCCCTCGGAAAGCGTCGAACGCGGTTCGGTTCGCCTTGTCGAACGACGACTTGAAAACGAACGGGATGCCGAGCGCTTGCGTCACGTCACGAAGCGCGGCGGCGACTTCGAGCATGAACGCTTCGCCTTCGATGACGTCCGGCCCAGCGATGACGAAGAGCGGCCCGCTGCCGACGACGACCCGTCCGATCGAAACCGACTTCATGCGCCACCTCGATCGGATCGGGCCGGCAGCGGTACGAGGATTCGCACCGAGCCCGCGCACAACCGGACGTCGATGGGGAGGAATCCCGCGGCATCGCCGTCCATCTGGACCGGAATGTCCGTCTTGCCGACGACGGCGACGCGCGTACCCGTGCGCACGGTCACGCCTTCGCTTTCGCGAACACACCCGCGCCACGCGCGCCATCCGTGACGGAGTAGCTGCAGCTTCGACGTTGCACGGAAGACCACGACGTCGAGCCGCCCGTCGTCGGGCGTCGCATGGGACGCGACCGACGCCAGGCCCGCGTAGTTTCGAGTGTTGGCGACGACGGCCTGCACGGCATCGTCGGCGATTCGGTTTCCGTCGACCTCGATCGCAAAGGTCTGCATGCCATAGCTGCGGAAGCTCGATACGAACGGCTTGATGTACCCCCGAAAGCCGCACCTCGATCCGCGCCCGGCGGCGAGTCGATGGATCACGTCGCCGTCGAAGCCCACTCCGACCATCAGAAGGAAGCGCCGTCCCGAGTGCAGTCCCACGTCGATGCGGCGCGGCACCGCATCGCAAAGCGCTCGAGCGGCTCGCACCGGGTCGAGCGGAATGCCGAGCTCCCGCGCGAGCACGTTGGCTCCGCCGACCGGCACTTGACCGATCGGAATGTCGCAGTCACCGAGGCCGTTCACGACTTCGTTCACGGTGCCGTCTCCACCGATCACGACGATGCGTTCGGCGGACCGGCAATTCTCTCGCGTGATCGCCTCGGCATCGCCTCGTCGAGTCGTTTCGATTGCCTGCACACGACCGCTCGACTGCAGCATCTCGAGGACGGAAGTCGCGACGGTGCGCCCGCGTCCGCGTCCGGACACCGGATTCACGACGACGAGGGTGCGCACTGCGGTGGAGCTTGGCGCCATCGGCATGAGGGCCGGATCCTAGCAGGGCGATCCGAGCGCTTCAATCGCGACCGCCCCTAGAATGTCGCGCGCCAAGACGGATCATGAATCACCGACCCTAGAATGCGACGCGTCGGGAGCCAATCATCGAAACGACGAAGAGAGAGGAGGCGCGGATGAAAGAAGCGGATCTCGGAGACGGCGGAGTGGCGCTCCGATTCGAGCGCGGCGAGGAAGTCGTCGAGACGATCCTGGCGTGGGCGAAGCCCGACCGTCGGAACGTCGTGGCGGCGTCGCTTTCGGGGATCGGAGCGCTAGAGGCCGTGGAGCTCGGCTTCTTCGACCGAGACGTGAAGCGGTACGAGCGCGTGCTCCTCCCCGAAGTTCACGAGCTCCTCGCAATCAACGGCACGCTGGCTCGGTTGGGCGCGGAGCCGATTCTGCACGCTCACGTCACGCTCGGTGCTCGGGACTTCTCCGTCCGAGGAGGCCATTTCTTTCGAGGAATCGTGGCCGTCACCGTCGAGATCGTGGTCCAGCGATTCCCGAGTGCGCTTCGGCGCGGGCCGGACGCTGCGACCGGGTTGAACTTCATTCAGGCTTGACGGACTTCTTTCTTTTCGCGCCCTTCGTGGCGCGCGGGTGGGACTTGTCGTAGACGATTCGAAGGCGCTCGGTGGTGACGTGGGTGTAGATCTGCGTCGTCGACAGGTTTCGGTGGCCGAGCAGCTCCTGAACGGCGCGCAGATCGGCGCCGCGGTCGAGGAGGTGCGTCGCGAACGTGTGCCGAATCGTGTGCGGGCTGCCGCGGCCCGCGAGGCCAGATTTCACGAGGATCCCGCGCATTCGCTTCCGGACGCCGCGGTCCGAGAGCCGCTTGCCGAAGCGATTGAGGAACAGCGGAGCGTCCGGATTCTCCGCAGCGACCTTTCGACGCTCGGGAAGGTACGCTTCGATCGCGCGGACGGCGAACGAGCCGAGCGGGGCGAGGCGCTCGACGTTTCCCTTGCCGCGCACGCGAACACATTCGCCGATGAGGTCCACGTCCCGGATGCTCAAGCCGACCAGTTCCGAGACGCGGATGCCCGTGGAATAGAGCGTCTCGAAGATCGCGCGGTCGCGCACGCCGTCGGCGCCGTTCAACAGCGATTCGATTTCGGACGGATCGAAGAATCGCGGCAACCGCTTTTCTTTCTTTGGCGCGCGAATCGCCAAGAACGGGTGATATGCGATCTCTCCGCGCCGCACGAGATGGCGGTAGAACGAGCGAACGGCCGCGATCTTCCGCCCGAGAGTCGAGCCGCGGTAGTTCTTCTCGCGCAAGTGCAAGACGTAGCGGCGGGCCACGTGCGCCGACGCGCTTTCGGGGGCAGACACGCCTTCGGCCTCGAGGTACGCGGCGAATTGAACGAGATCCGACGCGTAGCTCCGCTGCGTGTGGAGGCTGGCACTGCGCTGGAGCTTCAGGTAGTCGATGAACTGATCGATTCGGTCGTCCATGCTCATCATCATTGATCTTCTATCGGCCGGAACCGCCGCGTTCGCGAATTCTCCATCGCTTCGCGTTCGCGAGTTCTCCATCGCTTCGCGTTCGCGAGTTCTCCATGCGTTCGCGACTTCTTCATCGCTTGATGCTCGTCGGGACATCATCCTAGAATTGCGCGCTTCCGACCATCGCCGATGGTCGACCGGGGATCGGAAACTCGGAATCGAGGAGTGCCCGTGCCGACGGCCGTTCGACGATCGCTTCGTTTGCGCGACGGCCTCCGAACGTGGCCGCTTCCCCCGGAGGTCACGCCCGAGCTGGCCTTTCGTGTCGCGGCATCGCGCCTGTTTCCGTTCTTCCTCGACAGTGCGTCCGCGGGCGCCGGCGGTGGCGGGAAAATGTTCTCGTTCGTGGGTCATTCACCGACGATGCGATTCCAGGCTCGCGGCCGGCGCTTGGCGATCGCGAATGAGAGCGCGCGCGTCAGACGCCACGGCGGCGATCCGTGGACCGCGCTGCGGGCGATCCTCGAGTCGGCGGCCGTTTCGTCGCGCGGAGCCGACGAGCTTTCGTTCCCTTTTCGCGGCGGATTCGTCGGCTACTTCGGATACGACCTCGGAAGGACGATCGAGCAACTCCCCTCGCACTCCGTGAGCGACTTGCCGTTCCCGGATCTCCACTTGGCGCACTACTCGACGTTCGTCGCATTCGACCATCGCGCCGGAGCGGCAGCGCTCGTGGGCTCGTCCGGGCCGTTGGTGGACGATTGGCGGCGGTCGATCGATGGTTGGCTCGGTCGGCTCGGTGCGTGCGAGACGACACCGCGGGTCGAAACGGTCGATCTCGACGACGCGCGAATGCCTCGACCGGACGTGTCCAAGGGCCGGTACCTCACCGCGGTCCGGCGCGTGAAGCGCTACATCGCTGCCGGCGACGTCTACCAAGTGAACCTCGCGCATCGATTTTCCGGGCGGACGGCGATGGCTGCGGCGATGCTCTACGAACGGCTTCGGCAAACGAATTCGGCGCCGTTCGGGGCGTTTCTCGGAATGGGGCGATCGAGCGTGCTTTCTTCGTCGCCCGAGCGGTATCTCGCCCTCCGAGGACGATCCGTCGTCACGCAGCCGATCAAGGGAACCCGTCCGCGCGGCGCCACGCCGCAAGCCGACGCAGCGCTGCGGCGGGAGCTCGTCGAGAGCCCGAAGGACCACGCGGAGTTGGCGATGATCGTGGACCTCGAGCGAAACGACCTTGGGCGCGTCTGTGAATTCGGGTCTATCGAGGCGACGTGGCCGCCGATCGTGGAGTCGTATGCGACCGTCCATCACCTCGAGGCAACGGTTCGCGGCATGATGCGACGCGGCGCGGATCGCGTCGATTTGTTGCGGGCGGCGTTTCCCGGAGGCTCCATCACGGGCGCGCCGAAGATCCGGGCCATGGAGATCATCGACGAGCTCGAGCCGACGCGCCGCGCGGTATACACCGGTGCCATCGGCTACCTCGGGAACGACGGTTCCCTCGACCTGAACGTCGCCATCCGGACGATTCTCCATCGCGCTCACGGCGAAGCGAGGGGCGGCGCCGTCTGGTTTCATGCCGGCGGTGGCATCGTCGCGGACTCGGATCCCGAGGCCGAGTATGCGGAGACGATGGCGAAGGCCGAAGGCTTGAGACGCGCATTCGAGACGCCGCGTGGCTGAGCGGATCCGGGCGGTCCAGTCGAGGTGGGTGGGGGAGGGATTCCGATCGACGTCGCCGATCTCGCCGTCGCTCGCACAGGGAGCGGGCCTGTTCGAGACGCTCCGGGTGTCGCTCGGCGTGCCGCTCTTCGTGCCGTCACATCTGTCGAGACTGTGCGACTCGGCGACGGCGCTCGGTCTCGATCGACCATCGCGCGACGCACTCCGGCGCTTGGCGGGCGAGATCACGCGGCTCGCGCGGCGCGCGGGGCTGGCGGAGGCCAGGTGCCGCCTGCTCTGGGCGCCCCCGGCGTTCGAGCTGACGGTGGAGTCCGCGGACCCGTCGCTCGGCGCATCGGCAGTGCAGGTGCTCACGGCGCCGTGGACGCGGGATGGGGCGTCTCCACTTCATCGCCACAAAACGATCGCGTACTTCGAGAATCGGTTGGCGCTTGCCGACGCGAAGTCTCGAGGCGGGTTCGACGCGCTGTTCTTCGACGGATCGGGAAACGTCCTGGAGGGATCGCGCACCAACGTCTTCGCCCTGATCGCGGGTCGGATCGTGACTCCGCCCCTCGATTTGGGGATCCTCCCGGGAACGGGGCGCGCACGGCTGATCCGCCTCCTTGGCGAGTCCGGAATCCGCGTCCTCGAAACCCGGATCAGCCGCGCGGATTTCCTACGAAGCGACGAGGTCTTTCTGACGAACGCCGTTCGTGGCGTCGTCGGGGTGGAGCGGTTCGATGGGCGCCGGATCGGCCGCCGCGCTCCCGGAGACGCAACGAGGCTCGCGGCCTCGATATTCGAGAGCGCCGCGCAGTCCGAAGCGGCGCGCGTGCGCCGCTCGATCTTGCGGAGGCCGGATCGATCTTCGTAGCATGGTCCTGTTTTCGCGGATCGGAATCCGCGAGCGACAAGCACGGTCATCGAGAGAAGAAAAGACGAAGATGAGCATGAAAACCCCGCGCCACGTTCATCCGACTCGGCTCATGGGCGGATTGCTCGCCGCGATCCTGGCCGGCTCGCCGGCGTTCGCTCAGTCGGCGCCGGCAACTCCTAAAGACCAGGGAGGGAAACCCGCAGCGGACAGCCCAGAGAAAACGCGCCTGGAAACATCTCTCACTGCAGCGGAGACGGCGCTGAAAGACAAGGATGCCGACGGCGCAACGAAAGCCCTGATCGACCTCGGCGACATCTACAAGAACGTGAAGTTGGAAGACAAGGACAAGAAGCGCATCGTCGAATCCGTCGGTAAGTTCCTGAGGTCGTCCGAGGCGAAGGTCCAGAAGTCGGGTGCCGAAGCGCTCGGCAACATGGGATCGGACGGCGCGAAATATCTAAAAGCGGCACTCGGCGACAAGGACCTCAAGGAAAACGATCGGAAAGAAGTGCGCTTGGCCGTCGTCGAGAGCCTTGGACGCACGAAGGATCCGAGCGAATCCAAGACCCTGCTCAATCTCCTGAAGGACAAGGATAGCGACGTCATCGCGGCGGCGGCTCGCGGGCTCGGTCACTACAACGACGCGAAAGAAGGGGTTCGCAAGGACATCGCCAAGGAGATGATCAACATCCTCGACTCCGCGTACAACGGCGCGAACGACCCGAAGAACACGACCGCCATCAAGAAATTCGACGTCATTCGCGATCCGATGATGACGGCGCTCAACTCGATAACCGGTCACACCGTGAACAACGCAGGCGAGTGGCGCAAGTGGTACAACGACAACAAGAACAACAAGTGGTGATTTGAAGCGCGCCGTCCTCCGCGATCGCCGACGATCCCGATGAGCTTACGGCCTGCGATCCTGCAAGGGGCGTTCGTCGCGCTCGCGGTCTTTCTCGTCGCAACCGTTGCGCTCGAGTGGTTCGCCGGCCGAGTGCCCGGCGTTCGCGACCAGGATCTCGTCGATCACTTGCCGGATCGCGCGAGAGCTTTCGTTGCCGACGTTTCGCCGGATTCCCAGATCATCTTGAAGTCCTTCTACGACTTTGGCGCGGGCGACGAGGCGAACGATCGCGCGCTCGCCGCGAGGATCGGCCAGGGCGCCGAGCCCCTCGCGTTCTTGGTGCTGCTCGCGGTCGACTTCGGCGCCGATCGACCTCTCGACCTTCGAATTCCATCCGGGTCTGTGAAGCTGCGCCTTCGAGATGGACGCGTCGTCGAGCATCGAAACCTGGCGTCGGTGGCGAGCAAGAACGCGTCGCCGGACGCGGCGCTTTGGAGTTCGGCGTTCGGGATTCCCGACGGTGACCTGCGAATCGCGCCGCGCAGTCTTCGAAAGTTCGTGATCGCCTTTTCCGGGTCGTTTCAGTTCAGCGAAGTCGAATCCGTCTCGATGCGACGAGAGGGATCGAACGATTTGACGTTTCGTCGACTCGATCTCCCGAAGACGGAGCTGGATGCCTTCCTCGAGGCGCCCCAGCATCCGCTCGGAACGGCAGTTGCCGTTGCGAAGGAGCCCAGGTGACAGGCGGACGATCGCGTACCGAATCGAAGCGGAGAAGCAAAGACACGCCGAACCTCGAGGAAAGAAACGCAGGGGGATTCGGAGTCGAGTCGTCGAAGCGCCTCGTTCACGGCCGGGTCTTCGACGTGGATCGCGTCGCCCTTCGGCTCCCGAGCGGACGTCGCGCGATTCGAGAGGTCGTTCGACATCCCGGCGCCGTTGCGATCGTCCCCTTGCTCCCGGATGGAGGAGTGCTGTTGATCACGCAGTATCGATTCGCGGTCGACCAGACGATTCTCGAGGTTCCTGCCGGGACCATCGAGCCGGGCGAGACCCCGCTCGCGTGCGCCCGGCGCGAGCTCCGCGAGGAAGCGGGAGTGTCTGCTTCCCGCTTTCGAAGGATTGCGCGCTTCTTCCCGAGCCCGGGCTTTTGTGACGAGGTGATCCACGTGTTCGTAGCGACCGGATTGCGGGAGGACCGCGCACCGTGCGACGAAGACGAGTGCATCGAGCCGGTTCGACTCACGGCACCGGCGGTTCGACGAGCACTCGCCAATGGCCGCATCCAGGATGCGAAGACGATGATCGGTCTCTTGCTCATCGGATTCGGAGGCAAATGACCCATGGCGGACGAGGCGCGTCGAGATGATTTGGATCCGATTGCCGAGTCGTCGAACGTCGCCGAAGAGCGAGGCCGACTGTCGCCGGCGATGAAGGTCACGCTTCCCGATTCGTTTCGGCGCGAGTTCGCCGAGGTGATGGGGAAAGTCCGATCGCTCGTCGAAGATGCCGAAAGCGCTCGCGCCGATCGCGCAGCGACGGGCGATCTCGCGCGAGTGCTGGAGTTGAACGCGGCACTCCTGCGATCCGTCTTCGAGAATCAACAGCGATTGCTCCCTTCGGAAGAGCGATCTCAGAAGGTCGAGTCGCTGACGCTGTCCACGCGAGCGCTCAACGACACCTTTCGATCGATGTCGAAGAGCCAGGACGCGCTTGCCGCTCGTCTCGGTGCGAAAGAGGCATCACGACGTGGCGCGCTCGTCCTCGCATTCAGCGGGGTTGCCGCCGCGTGCGTACTCGCTGGGCTGTTCGTCGGAATCCTCCGCGAGCGGACTCGAACCGACGCGCTTCGCGCGGACGTCGCCGCACTGAAGCAAGAGATCGCACAAGTCGACCGAGACCGCCTCGCCGAATTGGCCGATCACTACGAGGAGCGGACGAAGTCGCTCGAGGACGACTTCCTCGCCGGCCGATCGAAGTTGACGGACTCCCAAAGTCGGATCGACGCCGCGGAGACACGAGCGCGTGAGCTCGAACGTGAGCGAACGAGCTTGAAGAAGGAGATCGAAGAGGTCCGAAACGCGACGGTCGCGTCCGAGATCTTCGCGAAGCGGGAATCGGAGCGCGCCGATCGCCTCGCAAACGAACTCGAGACGACCCATCGAGCACTCGACTCGGTGAAGGACGGACAGGCGGCGCATCCAATGGCTGCGAGATCGGAATCGGCTCGCGAGTCGACTGACCACGTCGAGACGGCGCGCGCCGCCGATTCGTCGACGCTTGCAAGTGCAAGCCCGCCCGCGGAGGTGACGGAACCGAAGGAAGTGGTGTCGACGGATCCCGAGCTTCTCGAACGCGTTCGCACGGACTTCAACCGGTTGCTCGGCACCTCGACGACCGGACCGACCTATCGACTCGTTGCAATCGAGGGAGTTGGCCCTTCCTTCCTACAGGGAGTGGTCGTCGAGTGCGGAGACGGCGGGCGAAGCTCACCGAAGACCGTCGAAGCGGAAGAGCTTCGAGTCACCGGCGGAGAGATCGGCGGCATCGTGGAGCTCCAGTTTCGAAATGGACACTTGTTGTTGCAAGATCGAACTTATCCCTTCCTGAACGGCCGGTACGGGATTCCGGTGCTCGGCGCCAAGCCGCACGACCTCGCAAATTCTGCAATCCCCCTCTATCACGCGACGGTGCCCGAGAAGTCCTGACGGACTCCCAGTCGCATCTGACGCGCGAGGTGGAATTCCGATCTTGACAATTCCTTTTTGCGGTCCCTATAATGCCCGCCCAATTGACGGTATGTATCTCGCTAATTTGCATTGACTTAGCTGGAAAGCGAGAGATCGCTGCGGATCGTTCTGAGCCTCACCCGGCGCGAGCTCTTGGGAAGGGCGGCGTGGAGTGAGTTGATCATAGATGGCAATGAGCCGGATGAACGAATTGAACGCGGAGCGGTCGGGGCGCTGGAGTTGGAGCGTCGCTACACCAACCGCCGCTCGCCGCGTTTGCGTCGTTGAGCGAGTCGGTCGTCGATCGATGGGACCGTCATGAGCCACATGACGAAGCGATGCCGAGTTTGGACGATCGGCACGGGCTCTGGCGAACGGTGTTCCATCGACTGACGCGACGTTTTCGCGGACATCCTGCCTATTGCCTCGGATCAGCGATCGCACCACTTCCGTCGTCTGCACGTCGCCTGAGAACCCAGCTCGCCGTCCAGTTCCGTGACTCGGGTGTGCCGGGTCCTGGAAACCGAGACTGTCACGTAAATGGGGGGCAGGAAGGTTGCTTCAATACCTACTGCTGGGAGCGGGCATCGGTCTCGCCGTCGGCTTGGTCGGAGCGTTCGTGTACCTGCGCTTCGTTGCCCAAGTCGGTCTGAGGGAGCGCGACTCGCTCCTCAAGAGTGCCACGGCGGAGGCGGACCGCCTTCGCAAGCAAGCCGAGCTCGAAGCGAAGGACGAAGTCTTTCGCAGTCGCGAGAAGTTCGAGAAGGAAGTTCAAGAACTTCGGCGAGAGATGCGGGAGTCCGAGCGCCGGCTCGTGAAGCGCGAGGAAAGCCTCGATCGCCGAGTCGAGATGCTGACCCGAAAAGAGAAATTTCTCGAAACCACCGAGAAGAAGCTCGGACTCCGCCAAAACAGCCTCCGCGAAAAAGCCGACGAGCTGGAGAAGATGATCCAGGAGGAAATGAAGACCCTCCACAATCTCGCAAGCCTCAGCAAAGAAGAGGCGACGCGAACTCTCCTCCAGCGGCTCGAGAAGGAAGTCGTCGAGGACGAATCCCGCCTCATCCAGAAGATCGTCGAACGCGCGAAGGAGACGGCGGATCAGGAGTCGGCCAACATCATCGCCCTTGCACTGCAGCGGTGTGCGGCCGATCACACGGCGGAGCACGTCGTCGCGGCTGTCGACATCCCCAACGACGAGATGAAGGGGCGCATCATCGGTCGGGAGGGGCGGAACATTCGAGCGTTCGAGAAAGCGACCGGTATCGACGTCATCGTCGACGACACGCCGGGCGTCGTCATCGTTTCCGGCTTCGACAGCATTCGTCGCGAAATGGCGAAGGTATCCATGGAACGCCTGATCGCGGACGGACGCATTCATCCGGCTCGAATCGAAGAGGTGGTAGCCCAAGTGCGGCGCGAGCTCGAAGATTCCATCCGAGAAGAGGGCAAGCGCGTCTGCTTGGAGCTGGAGCTTCAAGGCATTCATGCGCGTGAAGTGAACTTGCTCGGCAGGCTGAAGTATCGTTCGTCGCTCGGGCAGAACGCGCTTCGCCACTCGGTCGAGGTGGCGCAGTTGGCTGGACTGATGGCGGGCGAGTTGAAGTGCGACGTCACGCTGGCAAAGCGTTGTGGGCTCTTGCACGACATCGGAAAGGCGCTCGATCACGAGATGGAAGGGAGTCACGCCCAAGTGGGCGCCGATTTCGCGCGACGCTGCGATGAGAAGAAGGAAGTCGTGAACGCCATCGCTGCGCATCACGGTGAAGTTCCTCCGGAGTCGATCTACGCCGTCATCGTCCAAGTGGCCAACACGATTTCGAACTCGAGGCTTGGAGGCCGTCGCGAGAGCCTGGAGAAGTACATCAAGCGGATGGAACGCCTCGAACAGATCGCGGCGAGTTACCTTGGCGTCGAGCAGGCGTACGCGATCCAGGCTGGACGCGAGGTTCGCGTGATCGTCGACGCTTCGACCGTCAACGACAAGATCTCGCTCAAGATCGCCCGGGACATCGCCAAGAAGATCGAAGAAGAGATGACCTATCCGGGCGAGGTCAAGGTGACGCTGATTCGTGAAACGCGCGTTCTCGAGTACGCAACTTGATCGGCAACGTCGCGCGCGAGCGCCGAAAGGATCGAAATGGATCTCCGCATCCTCGTGATCGGGGACATCGTTGGTAAACCCGGTCGGCGGGTGCTCGAGCAGCGGCTGCCCGCGTTCATCGAACGAGAGAAGATCGACTTCGTCATCGCCAACGCAGAAAACGCGTCGGGTGGTGCCGGACTGACGCCCAACGTCGCCGATCGGTTCTTGAGTCTCGGAATCGACGTCCTCACCGGCGGCGATCACACGTTTCAGCGCCGCGAGATATTCCCGATGATGCAAGAAAACGCTCGCGTCCTTCGGCCGGCGAACTATCCCGAGGGAACCGTTGGTCGCGGCGTCACCGTGGTCGAGAGCCGAGGAGGGCACGCCATCGGCATCATCAACGCCCTCGGTCGTGTGTTCATGCCCCCGATGAACTGTCCCTTTCACGAGATCGAGCGCTGCTTGCGCACGATCGCCAGCAAGACGTCCACGATCTTCGTCGACTTCCACGCGGAGGCGACATCGGAAAAAGTGGCGATGGGCTGGTATCTCGACGGCCGCGTGAGCGCCGTCGTCGGGACCCACACGCACATCCAAACGGCCGACGAGAGGATCCTTCCGAAAGGCACCGCATATCTGACCGATCTCGGAATGACCGGCGCGTACGATTCGGTCATCGGCCGTGAAAAGGACTGCGTGTTGCGCCGATTCGTGACGCAGTTGCCGACGAAGTACGAAATGGCCGAGGGCGACGAGAAGATCTGCGGGGCCGTCGTCGTCGTCGACGCGCAAACCGGGAAGGCTCGGTCGATCGAGCGCGTGCAGGTGCAAGGGGATAATTGACTGTCACACTCTCGGGAGAGCGCGAGGTGACTCGAGCAGAGCGGCCATCGCCGGCGTCGCCGGACGCGATGCCTCGCGTCTTCTCGGTCTCCGAACTCACCCGCGAGATCAAGGCTCTCCTCGAAGAGTCGTTTTCATCGGTCTGGGTCTCCGGTGAGATCAGCAATCTGCACCGTCACTCGTCGGGTCACACGTACCTGACGTTGAAGGACTCCGGGAGCCAGATCCGGGGAGTGATCTGGCGCACGAGTTCCGCGCGCGTGCGCTTCCGCCCAGAGGACGGCATGGAAGTGATCGTCCAAGGGCGACTCGCGGTCTACGAGCCGCGCGGCGAGTACCAACTCGTCATCGGTACGATGGAGCCCAAAGGATTCGGCGCGCAGCAACTCGCGCTCGAGCAGCTCAAGCGAAAGCTGCAATCGGAGGGATTGTTCGAGTCAGCGCGGAAACGATCGCTTCCGTTCCTGCCACGAAAAATCGCCATCGTCACGTCGCCGACCGGCGCCGCACTGCGCGACGTCCTGCGCGTTCTGTTTCGCCGATTGCCGAATGCACGCGTGTCCGTCGTTCCGGCGAGGGTTCAGGGAGAGGGCGCCGCGATCGAGGTCTCACGCGGCATCGCGGTGGCGAACGACATTTCCGACATCGACGTCGTGATCGTGGCACGAGGCGGCGGCAGCTCCGAGGATCTCTCCGCATTCAACGAGGAAATCGTCGTTCGTGCGATCGCGGGCTCCCGCGTGCCAGTGATATCCGCCGTCGGACACGAGGTCGACGTCACCCTCTCTGATCTCGTGTCCGATCGTCGCGCGCAGACCCCGACCGAAGCCGCCGAAATCGTAGTGCCGGATCGGGCGGTCCTGGCGCAGACGCTCGAGGACCGGACTCGCGCACTCCTTGCAGCAGTCCGGAATGGGCTCGACCGTCGACGATCGTCCCTCGATGCGATCGCGCGAAGCCAAGCCCTTCGCAGTCCGGTTGATCGAATCCGAGCGCAACAGCAGGCGCTCGACGAGTGGTCGGCACGCCTGATGTCGACGATGCGACTTCGCCTGCAGCGTCTCCTCGAAGCCACGCGCGTCGTCGCCGCGCGCATCGAGAGCATGAGCCCGCTGCGAGTGCTCGAGCGCGGTTTCTCGTTGACGCTGAAGGACGGCCGAATCGTGCGGCAAGCATCGGAGCTGCGTGCGGGCGACTGCGTTCGTACCTTGCTGATGACCGGGACGTTCGTGGCCACGGTGACTGAAGTCGATGTCGACGCCGCGCACGGTGGCGTCGGGAATCGTCAACGAGGTGAGACATGACGGGAGAATCCGCGACCGGCGGTGAGTCGCCGGAGCGATTCGAGGACCTGCTCAAGGAGCTGGAGACGATCGTCCGCGAGCTGGAGACGGGGCGGTTGACGCTCGAGGAATCGCTGGAACGCTACCACCGCGGCGTCGGCCGATTGAAGCGGTGTTACGAGCTCCTCGACGCCGCTGAACGCAAGATCGAGATCCTCACTCGTGACGAGAGCGGGAACATCGTATTTTCGCCGCTCGCGCCTCCGGCCGGGGAATCCGTGGCGACCCCGGCGAACAAGGCTGTCGATCGGCAGAAAAAAGGAGCGGGCAGCTGACCCCCAACAGCGAAGAATCGTTCGAGGCGAGCCTCGAACGTCGTCGTGCGCGGATCGATCGCGCGCTCGGCGAGTTTCTGCCCGCGGAATCGGTCGAGCCGTCGTCGGTGCATCAAGCCATGCGGTACAGCGCATTGGCCGGGGGCAAGCGACTGCGCCCGATTCTCGTGTGGCTTGCCGGCGAAGCTGCGGGGGCGTCCGAACCGCAAGTCCTGCCGGCGGCATGCGCCGTGGAGCTGGTTCACGCCTACTCGCTCATCCACGACGATCTGCCCGCGATGGACGACGACGATTTTCGACGCGGAAAGCCGACGTGTCATCGAGCGTTCGGCGAGGCGATCGCCATCCTCGCGGGTGACGCGCTGCTCACGCGAGCTTTCGACCTACTCGCATCGGCGCCGCTGCCGCCCGACCGTATCGCAGCAATGATCGTCGTGCTGGCGAGGGCGGCCGGAACCGACGGCATGGTTGGAGGACAAGTGTCCGACTTGGAAGCCGAAGGGCGGCCGCCGGACGAGAAGATGCTGGAGCGAATCCATCGATTGAAGACCGCCGCACTGTTCGGCGCGTCGGCCGAGCTGGGCGCGTGGGCGGCGGGAGCCGACGAGAAGATGCGAAGCGCTCTACACCGATTCGGCGAGGAGCTGGGGCTCGCATTCCAGATCCTCGACGACCTCCTCGACGAAACGGGTACGTCGGAGGAGACGGGAAAACGTGTGCGCAAGGATCGCGACCGCCGTAAGATGACTTACCCTGCACTACTCGGAGTCAGCGGTTCTCGAGCTCGTGCAGCAGAGTGTACCGAGCGAGCGAAGCGGGCGCTTGATGGCGTCCCGCATTCGGACGAGTTGGGTCGGTTTGGGAGTTTCCTTCTCGAGCGAAGGAGCTGACGGATCCCCACCATGCCAGAACTTCTCGATTCGATTTCCGGTCCAGCGGATCTCCGGCGAATGTCCGTCGACGATCTTCCTCGACTCGCGGCGGAGATTCGGTCATTCGTGACCGAAGTCACGACTCGAAACGGCGGTCATCTGGCGAGCAATCTCGGCGTCGTCGAGCTGACGATTGCTTTGCATTTCGTGTTCGACTTCCTCGAGGATCGTCTCGTTTGGGACGTCGGCCATCAGTGCTACGCGCACAAGATCCTCACGGATCGCAAGGAACGGTTCGCCACGATTCGCCAGTTTCAAGGGCTGTCCGGATACCAGAACAAGAAGGAGAGTCCGTACGACCTGGTGACGACCGGGCACGCCGGAGCAGCGACGTCGGTTGCCCTCGGAATGGCGTGTGCATCGTCGTTGCAGGGAGCGCGAAAGCAGGTCGTGGCGGTGGTCGGCGACGCGGGAATCGCAACCGGGATGGCGTTCGAGGCGCTGAACCACGCCGGCGTGCTCGGGAAGGATCTCCTGGTGATCCTCAACGACAACGAGATGTCGATCTCGCGTTCCGTTGGCGCGATGTCCAGCTACTTGACCCGCATTCGTACCGCTCCGCTCTTTACCGGCGCCAAGGAATCGGTGATGCACCTCGTCAACCGCATTCCGGTCATCGGACCGAGGATGGAAAAGACGCTCGACCACATGGCCGGAACGGCGAAAGCGGCACTTCTCCCCGGCTGGATCTTCCAAGAGTTGGGGCTCAACTACTACGGTCCGATCGACGGCCACGACGTCCATCAACTCGTTCGGACCCTGACCGACCTGCGGAAGCTCGAGGGAGTGCGCCTGCTTCACGTTCTCACGAACAAAGGGCAAGGGCATCCGTCTGCGCAGCAGAACCCTCGAAAGTTCCACGGCGTCAGTCCATCGGTGAAACAGATCGAGGAGCTCGAGCCGGAGGCGATGCCGCTCGGGAGCCGAACGTACACCGAGGTCTTCGGCGAGACGGCCATCAAGCTTGCCGAACGGGACCGTCGCGTCGTGGCGATCACCGCAGCAATGCCCGACGGCACCGGATTGCATGCGTTCGGTGAGCGATTCCCGGATCGATTCTTCGACACGGGAATCGCAGAGCCGCACGCCGTCGGGTTTGCGAGCGGGCTCGGCGCCGCCGGCATGCGTCCCATCGCTGCCATCTACTCGACGTTTCTCCATCGGGCATTCGACCAGATCTGGCACGACGTCTGTCTGCAGAACCATCCTGTGATCTTTGCGATCGACCGAGCCGGAGTCGTCGGAGAGGATGGCGAAAGCCACTCGGGTTTCCTCGACATCGCCTACACGCGCATCATGCCTCGAATGGTCGTCATGGCGCCGAAAGACGCGACCGAATTTCGCATGATGCTGGAGATGGCGGTGGAGCACACGGAATCGCCGATCGCCGTGCGATATCCGCGCGGCCGGATTCCAGAACGCGAGGTCGGCGAACACAAACCGTTTGCGATCGGCGAAGGCGAGCTGTTGCGCGACGGATCCGACGGTGTCGTTTTCGCGTACGGCACGATGGTCTATCCGGCGCTCGCCGCGGCCGAAATCCTGCGTTCGCGAGGGCTTTCGCTCGCCGTGGTCAATGCGCGTTTCGCGAAACCGCTCCCCGACGAGCTCATTCTCGACCTCGCAACGACTCGATCGCTCGTGGTGACCGTCGAAGAGGCGGGCGTGCTCGGCGGATTCGGATCGGCCGTCCACGAGCTGCTTGCGGCTCGCGGCATCGACGGAAAGCGATCCGTTCAGTTGGGACTACCCGATCGATTCCTGGAGCACGGACCGCGCGAAGATCTCCTGCGATTCCTCGGATTGAGCCCACGCGGAATCGCGCGAGCCGTCGAACAGAGCTGCCAGAGAAGCCTGACGACGTGAAGGCTCGATCGTCGAAAATCGAACTCGACTCGCCCTCGACCAAACGGGTTCGGCGGCTGCTCATCGTCGGAAACGGCCGAAAGCCGGGAGTGCGCGAGGCCGTTGCAAAAGTTCGCCCCTGGCTCCTCGAGCGAGTTCGAATCGTTGCCGAAGACCTCGAGGATCGCCTCGACTTGCGCAAAGTGCGTGCGGACCTCGCCGTCATCTTCGGCGGCGACGGTTCGATCATCGCGACGGCGCGGCGACTCGGCGACAATCCGGTGCCGGTCCTCGGCATCAACTTCGGGAAGTTCGGCTTCCTCACGGAACTCTCTTACCCCCAACTGGAGGAAGACCTCGAGCGTGCGCTCGGCGGTGGGTTCGACGTTCGCCCGGTGATGATGCTTCGTTGTGAGATCGCGCACGCGGGCGAGCGAAAAGCCAGTGAATCCTATCGCGCACTCAATGACGTCGTGCTTCGCGGAACGACTCGAATGATCGAACTCCGGTTGGAGATCGACGGCGACCACGTGACGACGTACAGCGGCGATGGGCTCGTCGTCTCCACGCCCACCGGGTCTACGGCGCACTCCCTCGCAGCCGGTGGACCGATCGTCCATCCCGATCTGCAAGCGTTCATCTTCTCGCCCATCTGTCCGCACTCTCTCACGATTCGGCCACTCGTCACTCCGGGCGAGGGAACCGTTCGAGTCGTCGTTCGAACAGATGGTGGGGGGGCGACGGCTACCGTCGACGGTCAGGTGGTGTGTCGACTCGGTGACGGCAGCGAGGTCCGAGTGCGCCGCTCTTCGACGACGTTTCGCCGAGCGCTGCTCGGCAGGCGCTCGTACTACGAAATGTTGCGAACGAAGTTCAACTGGGGCGGCCAGCCCAACTACGAGTCGCCACATTGAGGGCGATTCTACGTGACGTTAGACCGATCCATCTTCGATGCGGCGTTCTTGCGCCAGCTCGAGCGCCTTCCGCGCCAACTCGCGCGACTGCGCGTCCGGGCATTCGAGGGCGCGCAAGCCAGGCTCGGAGCCGGCGCATCGCTCGAATTCGTCGGTCACCGCCCGTACGCCGCCGGTGACGACGTGCGTCGGGTGGACTGGCACGCCTTCGCACGCCTGCGTCGTCCGGTAGTCAAGGAGTTCGCGCACGAGGCCGGACCTCGGGTTGCCATCATCGTGGACGCGAGTGCGTCGATGCGATTGTTCGACAAGGATCGCGCGGCGTCGCGCCTCGCTGCGACGCTTGCCTATGTCGCGCTTGCTCAGGGCGGATCGCTGCGGCTTGCGTTTGCCTCCGCGGCGGGAGCAGTCACGTCTGCGTCGATGCAAAACGACGGCGGGCGCGACTTCTCGAGAGTGCTCGACTTTCTCTCCGAATGGCCGATCGTGCCCGACGGCTCGGATTTGTCGAACGGATTGAAAGAAGGCATCGCCGCTTCGGGACCGCGAGCGTCACTCTACGTTCTCTCCGATTTCTGGCTCGGTCCGGAGAGTCGTCGAGGGTTGGCGAGTGCTGCGGCAATCGGTCACGACGTGACGCTGGTCCATCTTCTCGCAGAGTTCGAGCGCAATCCCGGCCGACTTCGTGACGCGACCTCGATGGAACGGGACGTTTGCCTGGTCGACTCGGAGACCCGCCTCCAAATCCGAGGGAGCTTGGCGGGCGAACCGACGAGCGAGTACGTGCGGTCGATCGATCGGTTCGTCCTCGGATTGCGGACGTTTGCCGTGCGTCATCGCATCGACTATCGATTCGTTCCCGTCGAGTGCCCGATCACCGCTGCCGCGCTCTCTCTGTTCGTTCGGCGACAGGTCTTGCGATGACGTTCGACCGGCCGGCGGCTTTGCTTGGCCTGCTCGTACTGCCCATTCTCTGGTGGCTTCTGGCGGGAAGGCCTTTTCGGATCGAGTGGCCGAGCCTCATCGCCTGGCCGCGCACCGCGGTCGGCGACGAACGCAGACGCAGCGGGGTTCCGCGATCGTGGCTTGCCTTCGTCGCGCTCGCGTTGCTCGTCGCTGCGCTTGCGAGGCCTTTCGCCGTGTCCGGAAACGAGCGACGCACGATCGCACTGGTGTTCGACCGATCGGCGAGCACGTCTGCGCGCGTGGCCGGCGGCGGATCGCGGTTGCGTGCGCTTCAACGGTCGATCGGGAAGCGGCTTCGGTCCCTTCCGATCGAATCGATCGTACGGGTATGGGTCACGCCTTCGTGGGCGACATCGGCGGACTCGGAGTTCACACGGGACGCTGCCGCAACGTACGTCGAGTCGCTCGAACCGATTCCAGCGGAAGATGATCTGGAGACAGTGGTCGATCGCGCGAGAGCCTGGCAGGACGAACATGGCAACGTCGACGTTTGGCTGGCTGGAGATCGGTTGCCGGAAGCGCCGGAATCGAAACCGAGCCGAGCACGTGCTCAGATCGCGGCATGGACGATCATCGCCGGGGACGTCGCGAACGACGGCATCGTCTTCGCCACGGTCGTTGAGGGAAGTTCCAAGACTCGCGTCGACGCGTCTGTATGCCGAAGCGGACGGGCTCGTCCTCCGCGACAGGTCGATCTCATCGTTGCCGAGCAACCGGTGCAGGCGCGGGAACTGAGTGCAGCCGACGAGCAAACCGTGTCGTTCGAGATTCCGCGCTCGGAAGACGCGGCCGTCATCGAATTGCGATTGAGCGGCTCGGATTCCATGGAAGCCGACGACCGATTCGACATCGTGGATCTTCCCAGTCATCGCGTTCGCGTCGGTCTCGTGGGAACGACGTCGAACGCCGTCCGCCGCGCGCTCGCCGCGACATCGGCAGCGGAAATCGTCTCGAACCCACCATTCGATCTCGTCGTTTGCACCACCGCTGCACCGCCCGTGGAGGCACTGGCGTGGCTTGCGTTCGACGCGCCGGACGCTGCGGGCCTGAGACTCGGCAACAAGGTCGATGTTCTCGGACTTCGCACCAGCGAAACGGCCCAGGTATTTCGCGGTCTCAGCCTCGCCGGGGTCAGCGTGCACGAGGCACGCCCGGTTCTCGGCGGGAACCCGGAGGTGATCGCGTCCACTCGCAACGGGCCCGTCTGCGTCGCGGCGAGTGCCGGCCGCCGTCTGAACATCGGGTTCGATGCGGACGACGGAGGGTGGTCGGGCGATCCGTCGTTTCCCCTTCTCGTTCGTCGCATGATCGGGCGAGCCGGCGGAGAGGGACGAGGTGCGGGTTGGCGGTGGTTCTCGACCGGCGACGCAGTCGACGTGTCGGCGAGAGGCATCGCTCGCGCCCGGCTCGAGACGCCGGATGGGATCGTCGACGAAGTGGCTGCGGCGGATGGCTACTTCCGCTTCCGATTGACCGCGCGCGGACGCGTGCATTTCAATTGCGCCGACGAAAGCTGGAACTATGCGACGAACCTGGCTTCACGGAGAGAGACGCTGAGTCCTTCACTGAACGGCGAAAGCGACCCGAATTCGTGGAATGGAACTTCGAGACGGGAAGCGTCCCGTCACGACCTGCGCCCGATGATCGGCCTGATCGCCCTCGTCGTGATCGCCGCGGCATGGACGGCGATGCCATCGCGGAACCGGTCGGGGAGGGAGGTAGGGCGGTAACGTCACTTATCCGTGATTGCCATGGCCCATCTGGGGCGATGGAGTCCGTTCCTTGTGACAACCGGGCTCGCCCGAAACTACCGACGCAGGCGATTCACTGGACGAGAAGTCGGGTTTGGCGCTCATTGAAGCTGCGTATTTGAAGGAAGAGAGAGGTTTGTCTTGACTCGGGCACAATACTTGCTAAAACAGCTCTCGTATCAGTGAGGAAAAAAATAGCCGAGGTTGTGCTGATGCGCGTAAAACCGAAGCCACTATCTTACCTTACTCCCCTTATTCTCCTATATATTCTCCTTTAGTCGGTTTCCTCGGCTATATTTACGACGAATGCCCGATCCAACCACTCCCGCCTGATCGGTTGAGCTGACCGCCGTTTCCGGGGTCTTCCGACGGTCGAATTTCCCGATTCGGGCTTCTCGCAGACGAGGATCGTCTCGCGGCCCCGGACCCTCGGCCGCGCACCCTTGCAACCTCTTCAGTCGCTGCGTAGGCTACGCCGCCCTGACTTCAATCCATTGCGCGTTTTGGCGGCAGTGCGCCCGCGAGGGGCGACGACGCGCGTGTTTGAATTCGAATGGGCGCTTGGTGGGCACCGCAAACGATTGCCACGCAGTCCTCGAAGAGGGTTTCCATGGACCAGGTCATGATTTCCGATCTCCACCGGCACGTGGGCGAGACCGTGACGATTCGCGGCTGGCTTCACGGCCGAAGATCGAGCGGGAAGATCCAGTTCATTCAAGTTCGTGACGGAAGCGGAATCGTTCAGGGGGTTCTCATGAAGAAAACCGTGGACGAGGCTCTCTTCAAACGATGCGATGCGCTTCCGCAGGAATCGTCACTGAGCGTCAAAGGAACCGTTCGGGCCGAGGCGCGCGCACCGGGAGGGCACGAGCTGTCGTTGACCGAGATCGAGATCCATCAAGAGGCGGATCGTGATTACCCGATCGCGCCCAAGGAACACTCGATCGGGTTCTTGATGGAGCATCGGCATCTTTGGCTACGGTCGCGGAAGCCCCACGCGACGCTGCGGATCCGAGCGACCATCGTAAAGGCGGTGCGTGACTTCTTCGACTCGCATGGATTCTTGCTGATCGACGCACCGATCTTCACTCCCGCCGCGTGCGAGGGAACGACGACCCTGTTCGAAGTCCAGTACTTCGACGAAAAGGCGTACCTCACGCAATCGGGTCAGCTCTACATGGAAGCGGCGGCCATGGCTCACGGTCGGGTCTATTGTTTCGGCCCGGCGTTTCGAGCCGAGAAGTCGAAGACGCGACGCCACCTCACCGAGTTCTGGATGGTCGAGCCCGAAATGGCGTACGGCGAACTCGAAGACGTGATGCAGCTCGCCGAGGGTCTATTGACGTTCATCGTGGAGCGCGTGCTCGAGTCTCGTCGGGAGGACTTGAAGGTTCTCGAGCGAGACCTCTCGAAGCTCGAAGCGGTTCGTCCGCCGTTTCCGAGGATCAGCTACAGCGACGCCGTGGAGCGAATCAAAGTGCGGCGCGCCGAGCTCCTCAGGTCACCCGACGAGGAGCAACGAAAGCTCGCCGAAGGATGCCTGACGGAATGGGGCGGAGACTTCGGTGCGCCCGACGAGACGTTGTTGTCGGGGCAGTACGATCGGCCTGTCTTGGTCCATCGGTATCCGGCGGCCGTGAAAGCGTTCTACATGAAGCGCGATCCGGCGGATGAGCGCCTTGCCCTCTGCGTGGACGTCCTCGCGCCGGAAGGATACGGCGAAATCATCGGCGGTGGCCAACGCGCCGACAGCCTCGAATTCCTCGAGAGCCGAATTGCCGAACACGGGCTGCCGCGTGAAGCATTCCAGTGGTACTTGGATTTGCGGAAGTACGGCTCGGTGCCTCACTCCGGATTCGGGCTGGGAATCGAACGAACGGTCGCCTGGATCTGCGGCGCCGAGCACCTTCGAGAGTGCATTCCGTTTCCGCGAATGCTCTACAAGATCTATCCGTGAGCTCGGCCTGCGACGTCGGACGCGTCATCGCGTACCGATTTCGCGCCAGCGCGGGCTTTTTCGAAGGTTGTCGAGGTCTGCGTCCTTCTCCAGCGCGGCAGCGTCCACGAACCCCTCGGCAACGGCCTTTTGCGCGGCCTTGAGAGCAGAGTCGACGTCGTTCATCTGCGAGTAGCACTCGGCCAAGCGCAATTGCATTTCGCCCCGCGTGGGGCCGTCGCTCGCCACGGAAAGCGCGGTCTTGAAGTACGGAAGCGCTCGCTTCCACAGTCGCACTTCCTTGTAGATCTCGCCGAGCGAGCGATTGGCGCGGAAGTCTTTCGGGTTCCGCTCGACGACGCGCTCGAAATCGCCGGTCAGCTTGTCCATCTCCGAGCGGTCACCGACGAGCGCGAGTGCCTTCGCCGCTGCACGGACGACCTCGCCGTTGTGGTCGCGGACCTTGCGCTTCAGGCGCGATGCGGCCTTGGGCTCGCCGATCTCGCCCACCGTCCGAATGGCGAGGAGCACGACCGTACGGTCGGCGACGTCCATCTTCTCGTACAGCTTCGGCAGCGCGCGCTCGTCGCCGAGGGAACCGATCGCGGCGAACGCCTCGTCGAGGACCTTTCCGTCGGTGAGATCGAGGATCGCGAGAAGCTCTTCGAGGGCCGCGGCGTCGCGCGCCGCGCGCACGCGCGGGAGAATTCGCAAGATCGAGCTGAGAGCCAGCGACCGGAACTGCTCGTGCTCCGAAGCGGCGGCGAGACGAAGCGGCGGAAGGGCGCGCCAGGACCCGATGGCCCCGATGGCGTCGAGACACCACTTCGATTCACGAAATGCAATCGAATCGGCCTTGTCGAGCTCCGCGCCGATGGCGGACAGTTTCTCGAGGCGGCTTGCCAGCGTCGCAACATGGGATGCGTCACCCATTGCGCCGACCGCACGGTAAGAGACCTCCCGCACGTCATAGCTTTGATCGTCCAGGTGCGGGAGGATCGCCGGGAGAGTCGAAGCGTCGTTGATCTCGATGAGCGCGGAGACGGCGGCACGGCGAACTTCGAACATCGGATCGTTGAGTGAGATGACGACCGCGGGGACGCTCGAAGTCGCCTTGACCTTGCCCAGAAACCGAAGGGTCCGAACCCGCAGCCCGTCGTCCTTCGATTGCAAGTAAGGCTGCAACCGGGCGACGAGGGTCGCATCGCTTTGCCGGCCGAGAACGTCGAGCGCGAGGCGACTGGCCTCGATTCGATCGGAGCTTTGAAGGACTCGAAAGAGGTCCTCGCGCAGTCCGGCGGCATCAACGTCGGCGGCGGGTGACTCCAACGCTCGCGAAAGGGCAAGCGCGGCGCCCTGAGAGAGGTTTGCGTTCGGGTCGCGAAGACCGTCGAGGAGTGCCGGCAGCGCCACGGATCCCATGGAGCGCAGGCTCTCGCACGCCGCCGAGACGGCTGGCGAGGTCGGTGGGTTGTTCGCAAGGATCTCGAGCGCGCCTTTGATCCGGCCGCGCGCCGACTCTTCCCGATCCCGTAGTCGCTCCCGCGACAACGCTTCGATCTCTTCCAGCGTCGGCGCCGCTCCGTCTTGGGCGAAAGTGGGCGCGGAACGGAGAAGCGGCAGGAGCAGAACGGCAATCGAAAGGGAGAAACGACTGGAGATCAGCGGTCCTTTCCTTCCCGAAGGGACGCCGGAGCGAGCTCACCGGCTGAACTCGTGGCTAGCGTATCGGCGAACGGTTTCGGATGTCAAGTTCGAGAAAGCCTTCGCGTCGATCTCCGACTCGCCGAGTCGGGCGAGATCGTCGATAGAGCGGCTTCAGCTCGTCCTTGTGCTGGCACACGTAGTCGCGCATGAAACGCTCCAACACCCGTCGGACCCTGATCGCCTGCGACACCGTTTCTCTATCGATTATCGTTCGGGTGCACCTCACTCTTGAGTCGCGGCCCGGCGGAAGTGTCGGCGAATTCTCTCTGGCCCCGACATCGAGACCTCTGCTAGAATCCGCGCCCCTCGCGTGCAAGTGCGCACGGTTTGCTGCGCGGTCCGTGATGCAGGCGGGGAGTCGTCTCGCGCGAGGCGGCCCTTTGGGTCGCACGATGACTGGATTAGGAAGGGGTCGGACCCGTCGCCGGCGAGCGAGGGCCAATGGCACTCGCCTTGCGCACGGGTTCGGGAAGCAGACCGACGCCTTCACAAGGAAGGCCAGGCGTGCTTTCGGAGGGAAAGTGATGCGAATGATCTCCATGCGTGCGTTCGGGTCGACGTGTCGAACGGCGTTGGGAGCGGGACTCGTCGTCGCGCTCGCAAGTTGTGGCGGTGGCGGCGGCGGCGGGAGCAGCGGCGGCGGATCGCTGGACGTCGTCGGAGTGAGCGCGGAAGGAATCGGTCTCCTACCGCAAGACGGACTCTTCCTAAATCAGCGGTTCGTCTTCACGTTCACTTCGGACATCGACCCCACGTCCGTGACCCCGGAGGTCTTCCGGATTCGGCAAGGGCCGCTTTTCACCGTTCAAGCGCGCGGGGATTTTCGGGTCTCCGGAAATCAAGTCACGTTCATTCCCACGCTGCCGACGAAGGTCGATCTGTCGGACGCGGGCCTTGCTCCAGGCCTGACGTATCGAATCCAAGTTCAGGGCTTTCCGAATGGGCAAGCTCTGCTGAATCAGCGCGGACGCCCGCTCACGTCGACGTTCACGACGACGTTTTCGACGCGATCGACCGCGCCTCTGCTTCGAGATTTGGTTCCGGGAATGCCGCGGGTCGTCGGTGTGCTCGTCGACGTCAACGGTGACGGGCAGCTCGACGGGGATGGACTGTGCGAAGCGCAGCGTCAGCCCGAGCAGTTCCTGGATCGCAACGCCCCGGAATTCAGAAGCTGCGCCGGACGATCCGACCTGTTCGACCTTCGCGCGGTGCCGTTCCTCTCGAACGTTCGTGTCGGAGCGGTATCGGACCCGCTCGTCATTGGACTCATTTTCTCGGAACCGGTACTCCCGGCGACGGTCACTCAAGACGACGAGGATCTCAACGGTGACGGATTTCCGGATGGCGACGGGCAACCGGACAACTTCATCCTTTCGGACCTGACGAATCGAGTCGACACCGACGGCAACGGTGTGCCGGACGCCGCGCGGCGCATCCCGATCTCGCTCGACTTCCAGCAGGAGTTCCAGGCGAACTTTGGAACGAGCGGGCGGTATTTCGTCGTCGCCAAGCTCAAGACGGCATTCACGATCGCCGGGAACTCACAAATCAACATCCAGGCTGTTTCGGCCATTCGCGATTTCGCGGGGAATTCGCTCGTGCCGTTCTCCGTTACCTTCCAGACCGGCTCGACGCCTCCGACGGACGATCAATTCTTCGAGCCGTTCGATGACCTGAAGAACTTCGATCCGTCGTCGACCGCCGAGTGGAACACGAATCATTCGGGGTTCCTGCAGTCCGGTCGCGGACTCGGAGGCAGCGGCAGCGACGGCGCGTTCACCGGCCGCGAGGCGGCATTTTGCACGCAGCCGGACCCGAACAACCCGAACGCCTGGACGTGCACGCTCGACACGAACAAGAACCAGGGCATCTACAATTTCACGAGCGTGACGATTCCGGCCGGGACGACCGTCATCGGCAGCGGTGGACCGCCTTTGCGAATCAAGTCGATCGGCCCCGTTTCGATCGCGGGACTCCTCCGCGTGAACGGCGGCGACGGTTTGACCGGCCAAGGCAACAACAACGCGATTCGGCAAGGCGGCGCGGCGGGCCCCGGCGGCTTCCGCGGCGGGTCCTCGCGCGCACCGGCCAATCCCCTCGACTGCAACTCGCTGACCCCCTGCTTCGCCGACATGGGCATGGGACAGGGTGGCGGAGGTGGTGGACGTCGTGCCAACTCTTCGTCCGGACTTGCGGGAGGTGGAGGTTGCGGAAGCTACGGTCAACGAGGCAGTGACGCGACCGGTGGAATGGGCGCAGCCGGCTCGCCGGGCGCGATCTACGGGAATCCCGCGATCGATCCGTTCATCGGCGGCTCCGGCGGCGGCGCCGGTGGCAACAAGCCCGGGAATGTTCAGTTCCCATTGGACTCGTCAGGAGGCAGCGGCGGTGGTGGCGGCGGTGCGGTCGTCATCGAGTCCGGGGAAAACGTGACGATCGCTGCCACCGGCAGCATCACCGCGAACGGTGGCGTCGGCGGGCTCGGGTTCTTCCAGGCCGGCACGGCACCGCCCGCCAGCGCGGGGGGTGGCGGCGGGTCGGGCGGGGCGATCAAGATTCAGGCGCGCATCATCGATCCGATCGGGTCGGCGGGTCTCGCCGCCGTTGGCAGCGCCGGCGGAATGGGTAACGCCAACGAGGGTGACGGCGGAACAGGCGGAACCGGCCGGATCCGACTCGAAGACCTCGACGGGAGCGTCACCGCCAATTCGGCGATCCTCCCGATGCCTTCGATCGCCATGCTGGACCCGGTGGTTTTCTCGAAGAGTCTCGCGCTCTCGAAGTTCCTCGACACGAACGTGCTCTCGGCGCGCTATGCCTTCGACGCGACCGATCCCGCGACCGGTCGCTTGCTACTGCAATCGGACGGCACCCAGGTGCCGACGGTGACCGACATCCACCTCGGCGCTCCGGTCGATCCACGGGTGACGGTGCTGATCCGCTTCCGCGGCGCTCGAGCGAAGGCGACCAACCCGAACGAAGTCGACCCGGCGACGATCATCCCGTCGATCGACGAGAACGATCCGAGCAATTCACAACCGCCTTTGGCCGACATCCGTGCGTTGGATGGGTTCCAGTTCATTCTCTTCCAAGTCGACTTCGTGTCGACGGCAGCACTGACGGACGTGCCGCGGCCGATCATCAACGACCTCAGGATTCGTTTCCAATACCCGTAGTCGTTCACCAAAGACGCCGTTCACTGCCGCCTCGGTCGGCCACGCGCCGGCCGAGGCGGTTTTCGTTTCGCCCGACCCGTTCCCGTCCGGGGGGACGAGAAGCCTATTGACTCGATTCGAAACACCCGTTTATCCTCACGGTTCGAGTGAGTCGAGGACGGCACCCCCCGGGTGACCGTCGCGCCACCGAGGGACTTGCAGCTTCCTAAGCTGCAAGGGGGCGCCATGGGAGTGATCGTGGGCCTTGGAGAAGGAGGTGTTCGGTGAAGAATTCCCTTCGGATGGCAGTTCTCGTCGGCATGGCGGCAGTCGGAATCGGGTTGTCTCCGGTGATCCGCGCTGCGGTCCACCGCGACCCTGGCGTGATCGTGGTCACCGTCGACGTGTCGGCGTACTTGGGTCGATCACTCCACTTCTTCGCCGGAACTTCGGGCGGTTTCTCGCCGTTCCTCCTTCCTTCAGGGCAGCGCGTGGTGGTGCCGCTCGTGGGGTCCGTCGATGATCTCGGAACGGTCTTCGTCCAGAAGTCCCGAGCGAGGTTCGCGGTCGACGCGCGGCTCGTTCCGCGAGGCGCGCGGGTGGCGGTTGCCGCGGTCGCAGCATCCGCAGTCACAAACCCGTCCACCGGGCGGGCACCGGTCGCACAATTGGTCGCGGAGATCGATCAGGAGCCGGCACCGACGTCGCGCTAGACGAACGTCATCATCGAAACGACTTCACAGGCGGCCCTTGCGGCCGCCTGTTCGTTTGGTGTGGCTCCGGATCGACCGAGACGGGGGCTCTACGGCGTGGCGACCGGCGGCGACTCGCGCTTCTTCTTGCCGAACTCGATGCCTTCCACGATCAGATTGAGCACGTCTTCGACGTTGAACGGCTTCGTGATCACGAGGTCGACACCGTTCTGTTTCACCTTCTGATCGTCGAGTTCGACGGCCCATCCCGTGATGAGCGCGATCGGGATCGTCGGATCCGAGCGCCGGATCTCCCGAGCCACTTCCCATCCCGTCATCTCGGGCATTCCGAGGTCGGTGAGCACGATGTCGAAGTTGTTCTTCTGGAAGACTTGCATCGCGTCGCGACCGCTCGTGCACGCCGACACCTTGTATCCCGCCCGCGTCAGAATGTCCGTCAAGAGTCGGCAGATGCCCTGCTCGTCGTCGATGACGAGGATCGAAGCGGCGCTGTCTTGAAGCTGCTGCGGATTCACCAGGGTGCGGTCGCTCGGCGTGATGCCGCTCGAAATCGGAACGCGCACCGTGACCGTCGAACCCCGCCCGAGTTCGCTTTCGACGTGAATGTCTCCCCGGTGGCGCTGCACGATGCCGTAGACGATGCTCATTCCTAGACCCGTGCCGCGATTGCCCTTCGTCGAGTAGAAAGGATCGAAGATCCGGCGCTTCGTCTCGTCGCTCATTCCGACTCCCGTGTCGGTGACCGACAGGGCAACGACGTCGCCCTCGTCGCGAGTCGTGATGACGAGCTTCCCACCGTTCGGCATCGCATCGAGGGCGTTGAAGAAGACGTTCGTCAGCACTTCGCGCAACTCCGGCGGATTGCCGTCGACATCCGGGATCTTGCCGAGATCCTTCACGACCTCGACGGCGTGTCCTTTCGCGTCCGCTTCGTCCCGTAGGCGCGTGCGACAGAACTCGAGCACGTCGTCGACCAGTGAATTCATCGACACGGGCGTGAAGTCCTTGTCCTTGCGCACGCGCGTGAAGTTCTGGATGCGCTTGATCGTGCCCGCGCCGTCGAGCGCGGCTTTCTCGATCACGCCCAGCTCGCGACGGACGCGGTCGTCGTGAACTTCGCGCTGCAGCAGCTGGGCCCGACCCAAGATGGACGACAGGAGGTTGTTGAAATCGTGCGCGACGCCACCCGCCATTTCGCCGAGGGCGCGGAGTCGTTCGGATCGAACGAGCTGATCCTGAGTGTCCTTGAGGTTCTTCAAGGAGTTCTGGAGGTTCTCGAACAAACGCGAGTTCTCGAGCGCCAGCGCGGCCTGGTTGGCGAAGATGTTCAGGAGCTCCAAGTCCGCTTCCGTGAACTGGCCGATGGTCGTTCGATTGTCGACATAGATGACGCCCAGCAACCGCGCACGGTGCATCAGCGGAACGCACATGATGGAGCGCAGGTCGAGCTTGACGACGCTGTGCTTCTCGTCGAGGCCGCCTTCGTTCATCGCGTCGTGATAGAGCAGGGGACGTTTCTCGCGAATCACCTGCGTGATGATCGTGTGGCTCACCTCCGAATGGACGTTTCGCATCTCCTCGCCCTTGGAGAGGTCGTAGGCCACCTTGATGTCGAGCGCCGTGCCCGACTCGTCCACGAGAATGACGAAGCCGCGCTCGGCCTGCGTGATCTCGATGACGCGATCGACGATGAGCTTGAACAGCTTGTTGAGCCCAAACGTCGAGTTCATGACCTGGCTGATTTCGAGGATGCGCTTGAGGCCGGCCGTGTTCTTGTCGAATCGTTCCTTCGAAAGATCGAGCGCCCGCCCAATCTCGTACAGGTTCGATTTGGCTTCGACGAAGAGTCCGCGAGTCCAACCCTCCTCGCGGCCTCGACGCAGGTCGGTCTGATGTTCCGGCGTAGATTCCTTCCCAGGCAACACACCGATTCTGCGTGAGAGACTCGAGCGAACGTCGGTCTCGAGTCCTTGGATCGCCCGAAAGAAATCTCGGATCTCACTGGAGTTCAGCAGCGTTTCCTTGTGGCGAAGATCCGAGAGGCCGGTCCAGAGTGTCTCGAGGACTTCGAGAACTTTGATGAAGCAAGAGAAGGCGGCCTCATGTTCGCCGCGCGCTCGCAACAGACGGCCCATGAGGAATCGAGCGCTGAGGAGCAGCCGCTGGTCATTGGTTCGGGTGATGCGCGTCAGGATCTGCCGAAGGGCGTCGATGCGGTCGCCGTCGACCGGCTGTGACTCGTCCGTCGCGAGGCGAAAACGGAGGAAATCCGCACGCACGCCGAGATCGGGCGCTGCACCCGTCGGGATCACTTGGACGGATTCGCGGAGGATTTCACGAGCGCCGTCGACGGTGCCTTGGGCGAGCAGCGCCTCGACCATCCAGAGTCCGGCGTCGGCTTCTTCGACTCGATTCCCGAGCCTGCGGAATTCGTCGCGGGCGGTCCGAAAGCGCTCGACGGCCTCGGAAGCGGCGCCGCGAATCAACGAGGCCCGACCGCGATGCCGTTCATTGTCCGCCGACTCGTACTGGAGGCCCTCGTCCCGGGCGTGCGATGCGGCTTTGGCGAGAACGGCTTCCGCCTCGGCGACGTCACCGATCGACAGCAATACAGATGCGAGGTTGTTGAGCGTCGCCGCCACGCGGCTCCTCGAGCCGAGACGCTGTCGGACTTCGAGGCTTTGCTGGTAGTGTTCGATCGCGTCCGAATACAGGCAACGTCGCGCGAGCACGCCGGCGAGGTTGTTCAGGATCCGGGCTCGCCCGTTCAAGTCGTGTAGTTGATCGAGAATGACCAGGCTCTTGCGATAGCATTCGGTCGCTCGATCCCATTTTGCGAGGGAGAAGTAGGCGTTCGCGAGGTTGTTGAACGCGTTCGCGACCGACGGCGGGTCGCCCGCCTTTTCTGCGAGAAGAGCAGCGCGTTTGTAACACTCGATGGCGCCGACGTAGTCGTTCCGGTAACCGGCGATGATCCCGAGATTGTTTTGACATGCCGCAATTCCGGCGACGTCGCCGATCGCCTCGCGACGGTCGAGGCTGCGCCGGTAGCAGTCTTCGGCGGTTCCGTAGTCGCCGACGCGGAGCCAGTTGTTCCCGATCACGTTTTCGGAGGACGCGGCACCGGCGATGTCGCCCGCGGCCTCTTCCTCGGCGATGTTCTGTTCCAGCAGCGCGATGGCTTCGCGGTAGTTTCCCTTCGCCGACAGGGCGTCGGCCGCGACCCTTCGGAGTTCGCGCCGGACGAGCGCCTCGTCGTCTCCAACGTCTTCACCGACTTCGGCGAGCCCGAGGACCGCCCAATGGCGTGCGCGATCGTGCGAGCCTCGGACGACCGCAAGGCGCCCGAGAATCGCCATCGCCGACGCGCGACGGACATGGTCGACCTTGGGAAGGCCGCGAATCGCGGCAATGGCTTCGGCGCAAGCCTGTTTCACGGCTCCCGTATCGAGATAGAGCCTCGCCCGCCGGAGACGCACTTCCGCTGCGAGGCCAGGATCGATGGCGTGCGCGCCGGACGCTTCGTACTCCGCGAACGCGCGCTCCGAGTGGCCGAGCAGCTTCCACAGGTCACCGAGCTCCCGATGGATCTTGCACAAGGCACGCTCACCGTCGTCTTTCGACAGCGAAACGTGACCGGATTCGATGAGCGATAGCGCATCGCGCAAGAATGCGGCAGCGGCTTCGTGCGCGAAGATGGTCTTGGCCCGCCGTGCGGCCTCCACGGCGAGCGAGTACGCCTCGTCGCCGGGTGTGGCACGCACGAGGTGATGTGCGACCGCCGCGAAGACCGAATCCGGAAGAGCATCGGCAGAGTCGGCATCGCATCGATAAGCGCTCGCGATTCGCCGATGCACTTGCTTTCGTTCGGTTTCCGACAGGTCCTTGGTAATGGCCGCCCGGAGCAGTTCGTTGCCGAAACGATACGACGTTCGCCCGGAGTCCCCGGGAGCGGGGATGGTGACGAGGATTCCCTGCCGCGTCAGGCTCTGCAGTCGCTGCTCGATGCGCAAAGTCTCGGCGCCGATGCACCGGGCGAGGAACTCCGCGGACTCGGGTCGGGACAGCAGGGCAATCGTTGCAGCGGTCTTGCGGTCGACGGCCGACAGGCGATCGAGGCGCGCGGCGAGCACCGAGTCGAGGCTGTCCGGGATCTCGATCGACCAGAGCGCAGAAAGGTCGGTGTCGAGGTGCCGGCCGGTGACGGGCATCGAGATCTCCGACACCAGACGCCGCATGACTTCGGTGAGGAACAGCGGATTGCCCGACGTGAGCGCGTACAGCCGATCACGGAACGGCTCGGGAACTTCGGTCTGACGCAGCATAGCCGCGAGAAGGCGCGCAACGTCCGTTCGGGAAAGCGGCGGGAGCTCGAGTTCGATCGGCTTCGCGTCGCGGATCAGCTTTGCCGTGAACGCCGAAGTCGCGTGTGACGTCGTGTCGTTTCTTGCGGCGACGACGAACAGGATTGGCGGGACCACTCGCGCGTTTTGGTTCGTCGAGGAAGCCGGCGAGGGCTCGTTCGACGTTCGCACTCGGTGCGGCGCTTTCGCGTCCGGCCGTGCGCTCATGGCGAGGTTGCGGGCGAAATACGATGCGAATTCGAGGGTCGTGGCGTCCGCGGAGTGAAGATCGTCGAGAAACACCACGAGCGATCGATTGCGGGGGACGTCGAAAAGGAATCGAGTCCATGATTCGTACAGTGACACGCGCGACGACGGCGCGGACGGCATGGACAGGGCGATGCGCTCGTCGACTCCGTCATTGGCGTCGGACGGGAGGGCCGGCGCTTGTTCGCCGACGACTGCCGCAACGTCGCGGACGAGCCGTAGGGCGGCCACTTCTCCGAGGCCCGAGCCGTCGCCCGCGCTCGCGCGAACGAACCATCCGCCGCGAAGCTGAACCAGGACACGGAACTCGTCGAGGAGCCGCGATTTCCCCGCGCCCGCCTCGCCCGTCACGAGGACGACGTGCGGATCCTGAACTCTTGCCGGGGAGCCTTCCGCGCCCGCGTCGAGGGATTGAAAGGCATCGAGCAGCGTCCTCAGCTGTTCCTCTCGGCCCACCATTCCCGCCGAAAGGATGTAGCCCTCCTTCGTCTCCTCGGTTTCGAGCTCGGTTTTCAACTCTGCGATCTGTGTCAGCTCGACGAGCGCTTCGCGCGCTGAGTCGAAGCGACGGTCGGCGACGGGATCGACGCACTTGCTCAGGAAACCCGCGAGTCCGAGCGGCAGCCCACGCCGAGGTTCCTTCTCGATGCGGGTCTCGATGGCACGAGCGTCGTCGTCCACCCTCGGCACGTCGCCGAACACGATTTCATGCAGCATGACGCCGATCGAGTACACGTCGCTTCGTGGGTCAACGGACGATCCGCTCCGTGCTTCCGGCGCCATGTACCGTGGAGTGCCGGAAGTTCCCGCCGGCGAGTCGGCGACCTCCGCGGACAATCCAAAGTCGACGAGCACGGCAGTCGCATCGGGCTTCCCGTGGCTGCGGACGAGCACGTTCTGGGGCTTCACGTCGCGATGCACGATTCGGCGCGAGTGCAAGTACTCGAGCGCACGCAGGACTTGCGCGATGAGACGCGCGACCTCGCGAAACGGCCGACCGTCGCACGCGCGAAGGAGGTCGACGCCATCGACGAACTCGCTCGTGAAGTAATGGAGTCGCTCGGGCTCCGCATAGCCGAACTCGTGAACTCGACAGAGATGCGGATGGCGGAGCGTCGAGAGGAGACGAAATTCTTCCTTCAGGCGATCGACTCGCGTCGACTCGAGAGTGCCTCTTGCGATGGTCTTGAGGGCGACGAGGTCGGATTCGCCGTTGGCCTTGGCGGTGTCGCGAACGAGGAGGACTCGCCCCATGCCGCCCTGGCCGAGGACGCGGACCACGTCGAATCGGCTGCCGAACCGCTTGTTCATGCGTGACCGTTTGCGCCTGCGCGCCTTCATCACCCCGGGAGTCCGATCGACGACACCTGCACCCTGTCGCCCGGTGATCGTCACGACCGGGGAAAGGGCGGGGACTCGAAGAGCCGCCTCCATTTGTCGGCAGTCTCGATGCTTCGGCTTGATCCGAGTCGATCCCCTCCCGATAATCTCGCGTCGTCGCGTTCCAGCCCGGTACGGAGTGGCCGAATCGGACGCTCCACACCGCGAGATCCCAGATCGGAGGCTTCGAGTTGAGCTCGTCGTTCAGTGCGCCGCCCGACGACGTCGACGTCATCGTCGTGGGAGCGGGCCATGCCGGGATCGAGGCAGCCTTGTCGGCAGCCCGGATGGGCCAGCGCACGCTGGTGCTCACGATGTCAGCGGACGCGATCGGTCGCATGTCGTGCAATCCCGCGATTGGCGGGCTCGCGAAGGGACAGTTGGTGCGAGAGGTCGATGCCCTCGGGGGCGAGATGGCCCTCGCGATCGACGAGACCGGGATCCAGTTCCGCATGCTGAACACCCGCAAGGGCCCGGCCGTCCGATCGCCGCGCGCTCAAGCGGACAAGCATGCCTACTCCGCGAGAATGCGCCGCGTCGTCACGAGCACGCGAGACGTCATCGTGAAGGAGGACGTGGCCGCGTCCCTCGTCGTCGAGGATGGGGCCTGCGTCGGCGTCGTCGGAAGGTCGGGTCGCGAGTACCGCAGCCGAGCGACGATCCTCACGACGGGGACGTTCCTCAAGGGGCTTTGCCACACCGGCCTGTCCAACGCGCCCGGCGGCCGAATCGGAGAGCCGTCTGCCGAGACGCTCTCCGATTCGCTTCGGGCGCTCGGATTCGAGGTCGGCCGCCTCAAGACGGGGACGCCTCCGCGCCTGCGTCGGGACAGCATCGATTGGTCGGTGTGCGAGCCGCAGCACGGAGACGTTCCGCCTGTACCGTTCTCGTTCTCGACGCATGCGATCGATCGGCGCCAGGTGGCGTGCTGGATCACCTACACATCGGAAGAAACGCACGCGATCATCCGCTCGGGACTCGACCGGTCGCCCATGTACACGGGCGTGATCAAAGGCATCGGCCCGCGCTACTGCCCGTCGATCGAAGACAAAGTCGTTCGCTTTGCGGACAAGCCGCGCCATCAGATCTTCCTGGAGCCCGAAGGGCTCGAGACCGACGACATCTACTGCAACGGGATTTCAACGAGTCTTCCGGCGGACGTCCAAGAACGATTCGTGCGAACGATTCCCGGACTCGAACGCGCGGAATTCGTGCGGTTCGGCTATGCGGTCGAGTACGACTTCGTCGTGCCCACGCAGCTTTATCACACGCTCGAAACGAAGCGCGTGCGCGGTCTCTATCTCGCGGGGCAGATCAACGGCACGTCGGGGTACGAAGAGGCGGCAGCTCAGGGGCTGATGGCGGGAATCAACGCGGCACTGAAGCTCCGGTCCGAGGAACCGCTGGTTCTAGGGCGCAACGAAGCATACGTCGGCGTCTTGATCGACGATCTCGTTTCGATGTGACCGACGGAGCCGTATCGCATGTTCACGAGTCGGTCCGAGTATCGACTCCTCTTGCGCCACGACAACGCCGATCGCCGATTGCTGGCGCACGGGCATCGCGTCGGCCTGCGAGATCGCGCGGCCCTCGACGCGCTCGCCGAGAAAAACCGTCTCATCGACGAGACCCTTGCTTGGCTTGCCCGCGAGTTCCGAGACGGTCGGTCGTTGCTGCAGTGCCTTCGTCGTCCGGACACGACGCTGAACGATCTCGTCGCTCGGGAGCCCGCGCTAGCGGCGCGTCATCTACCTGCGGTCGTGAGCGAGCAGGTGGAGATCGAAGCGAAGTACGAGGGCTACATCGATCGGCAGGAAAGGCAGGTCGAAAAAGTCGAGCGCCTCGAGTCGCTTCACATTCCCGACTCGTTCGATTATTCGCGGATTCGCCACATGCGCGGCGAAGCGATCGAGAAGCTGTCGCGAGTTCGCCCGGAATCGGTCGGGCAGGCATCCCGGATTCCCGGCGTTTCGCCCGCAGATCTCTCGCTGCTCTTGGTCCACCTCGGTCGCCGCTGAGTGATCACCCTGCGGCGTATCGGAGCGCCCGCCGCACGAGCGACTCGACCTTCTCGTCCGCCGGCGCTTCCCCGAGCGCGCGTTCGACGGCCTTGTCGGCGATCGCTCGGCTGAACCCCAACGACTCGAGCGCGAGGAGGGCATCCTCCTTCGGCCGGTTCTTCGCCGAGGGACCGAGCCGGACGCGCGCGACGAGTCCCGGCAGCGAATCGCCGAGTTCGAGGAGGATTCGCTGGGCCGTCTTGGCGCCGATTCCCTTGATTCGTCGCAGGCGGGTCTCGTCCTTTGTTTCGACGGCGATCACGAAGTCCTGGACGCCGATCCCCGAAAGAACGGCCGTGGCGACCGCGGGCCCGATCCCGGAGACCCCGATCAACGCCTCGAAGAGGATTCTCTCTTCGGCGGTCGCGAAGCCGTACAGGCGCATCGCGTCCTCTCGCACGTGGAGATGAGCCAGCAGCCGCACTCGGCCTCCCGTACCGAGCCGTTCGGACGTCGAGAGCGGAACCGTGAACCGATAGCCGACTCCATCGACGTTCAGGACGACGGAGGTCGGCTGCTTCTCGACGATCTCGCCCTCGAAGAAGTCGAACAAGTCGACTTCATTCCTCCGCGCTAGGCCGGAGTTTCAACCCGAGTTGGGTGAGCTTCGTTCGGACCTCCTTCAGCGACGTCTCGCCGAAGTTGCGGCACTCGAGCAGATCCTTCTCGGTCTTCTGCACGAGCTGGCCGAGCGATTCGAGGCCGAGCTTCTCCATCGCCCGTCGCGCGCGAATCGAAAGGTCGAGGTCGGACACCGGCCGAGCCAGAACACCGCCTTCCGCCGTGTGTGACGGCGGTTTCGCGAATCGAGGCTCCGGCGGCATGCTGACGTCGAGTGGAATGTCCTCGTCCCGTCCCATGCCGAGGTGCAGTCCCTTGCTCCCGAGGATCTCTTTGATTTCCGCGAGCGACGTTTCGCCGAAGTTCTTGTAGGAGAGAAGCTCGGGCTCCGACTTCTTGATGAGGTCGCCCAAAGTGCGAATCTTCATCTTCTCGAGGCAGTTTCGGCTTCGAACCGACAGCTCGAAGTCCGTGACGGGAATCTGGAGGATCTGGTTGCGCTTGTCCTCGCGCTTCTCCTGGTCTTCGTCGTAGTGCATCGACTTCGAAGACTCGGCATCCTTGAAGTAGAGGATGGCGCGGGGGTGCGTGGGAAACGCGTCGAGGACTGCCCGATAGCAATCGCCGGCACTCGCGTAATCTTCCTCGTCCTCGTAGAGCACCCCGAGGTTGAGGAAGGCGTTCACGTGGGTCGGGCGGGTGTCGGTGCACCGTTCATACAACTCCATGGCGCGATCATCGTCTCCCATGCGATCCGAGTGGTACGCGAGGCGGAACAATGCACGCGGATACTCGGGGTCGACGGCGATCGATTGCTCGTAGAGCGAGACGGCGCCGATGACGTTTCCGTCGGCCTCCTGCAACAAGCCTTGGTAGTAGAGACCTTCCGCCGTGTGATCGAAGCCCTTCGGAGCCTTCTTGATCTGGTCGGCGAGCTTCGCGAGATCGCCGGTTGCTTCGAGCGCGGCGCGGTAGGCGGAGGAGAGGATTGGATCTTGGCCTTCCTTCTCCAGCAGCTTCTCGATCGTCTCGCGCGCGTCCGCAGCTCGGCCGGTGTCGAGAAACGCGTGAGTCAGAGCGAATGCAGCGACTCGGTTCGCTCGGCTCGCTGTGAGAGGCTCGAGGGAATCGAAGCTTCGCCCGATGACGAAGAGGGTCAGTCCGTAGACGAGCGAATCATCGCGGTCGAGAGAGCCCTTTGCCGCCTTGTCGTGATAGGGCTGCAGGAACTTCTCGAGCTTGCGTCGCTCGCGGTGGGACAGGATCGCCGACTTCCAGATTCGAAGGACGTCGGCATAGCCGAGCCCCTTTGGATCCTTCAGTTCGTCCTGTAGCTCCTTCGTATCGGTCGCTTGCACGTCGCTCATCGACTCCTCCTCTGGTGCGGGCAGGAACGACCGGTGCCACTCGTCACGGTCGGGTCGTTCGTCTGGATCGGCAGCGTCGCGAAAAACGCAGGATTATAGGAGTCGAACCGCTTGGGTTCAACCTAGACCTTGTCGCAGGGACTTCGTGAGAGCCGGGGGCTCCAGTTGCAATTCGAAGTTGGCTTCCCCTACGAGCCGGCGGAGTTCGTCGATCGGAACGCCCAGCAACGCCGGATCGGGCTCCGTTGTGGGCGAGGGCGCCGGACGTGGCGACGCGACGACGGCCAAGAAATCGGCGCCGCAGCCGAGAGCCATGGGAGCGAGCTTCTCGGTCAAGTCACGGAACGAAGCACCGACGCGGGTTACGCCGTCGAGCATCAGTCGAGCGATCGCAACGGCTCGCAGGTCGGTGGAGCCCGTCGAATCCGCTGCCTTGGGAATCGGGACGATCGACGCGAACGCCGTCCCGCTCGAGCGGGATTCGCGTCGTGCGGCGTCGAGAAGAGACACGAAACCCCGCACGTGCTCGGTGTCGTACGCGATTCCGAGATCGGTTTGGATCCCGGCGCGGTGGGCATCGCGATGCCATTCGAACACCTCGGTTGCATCCGCTGCGGCGGGATCGATCGGGGCGCCGCCTCGAAGGTGAACGACTCCCGCGCCCCGGAGCTGCTCGAAGGCCGCAGCCAGCCGCGATCGGTCGACGGCGGCCGCTGCCGCGACGCCTCGCACCGTGACGGCCTGGACTTCGCACTCGCCGGTGGAAGACCGCAGCATTCGGAACCCCTCCACGATCGCGGCGATTCCGCGTCGCGGGTCAGCTACGTGAGGCGCGTGGAAGGCTCGCCCGGCGGAGGGATGCAAGGGCGCGCTTCCCGTTGCCGCATCGACCTCGACCTCGAGCTCGGTGAACTCGCAGAACGGACACGGTCCGGTCCACGCGGCCGGATGATCGGCGACGAATGCGCTCACGCGGCGCCCATGGCGCTGTTCTCGAAGGTCTCTTCCGAGCGACAACAGATCGAAGAGCGATGCCGCATCGAGCAGGGACATCGCGTCTTCGATGGACACGGGCTCGCCACGAAGAGCGAGGCTTCGTATCGACGACCGCGTCGAAAGGGTGATGTCGTGCATGGAGAGGCGGGAGTATAGGGCTCGAGGGCGACGCGAGTCAATCGAGGCCGGTCGAGCCGAGTCTGCACGATTCGCACGGTATAATCCCCGCCCGCATCGGCGGCGGCGGCGATCGCCATCGATGGAACATCGATTGTCGGCCGCGATCGAGGAACCGATGGACGCGAGGTGTCTTTGTTTCGAAAGATCCTGATCGCCAATCGAGGCGAGATCGCCGTGCGCGTCCTTCGCGCATGCCGTGAACTCGACGTGCCGGCGGTCGCCGTCTACAGCGAGGCGGATCGGCTTGCGCTCCACGTGCGCCTCGCGCGGGAGGCGGTCGCCATCGGGCCGCCGCATCCGGGCGAAAGCTACCTCCGGATCGACAAGATCCTCGCTGCGGCGAAAACGACCGGTGCCGACGCCATTCATCCCGGCTACGGCTTCCTGGCGGAGAATGCCGGCTTTGCGCGCCAGTGCGAGGACGCAGGCATCACGTTCATCGGGCCCGATAGCCGTTCGATCGAGCGCATGGGCTCGAAGCTGGAAGCGCGCCGAACCGTGATCGCGTCGGGTGCTCCGGTCGTTCCCGGCGCCACTGTTGCGCTCGAATCCGACGCCGAGCTCGCCGCGCGCGCCCGGGAAGTCGGCTTCCCCGTCGTGCTCAAAGCATCGGGCGGAGGAGGCGGAAAGGGAATGCGCGTCGTGACCCGCGAAGAGGACCTCGCGTCGGCATTTCGCCTCGCGCGCTCCGAGGCGGAAAGAGCGTTCGCGGACGGAACCCTGTACTTGGAGCGCTACCTCGAGTCGCCCCGCCACGTCGAGGTCCAGGTCGCGGCCGACGTCCACGGTGGCGTCGTTCATCTCGGTGAGCGCGAGTGCAGCCTGCAGCGGCGCCACCAGAAGATTCTCGAGGAATCGCCGTCTCCCGCGCTCAGCCCCGAGCTTCGCCACAGGATGACGGACGCCGCAGTGGCCATCGTGCGCGCCGCCGGGTACCAAAACGTCGGAACGATCGAGTTCTTGGTCGACCGAGCCGGCAGCTTCTTCTTCCTCGAGATGAACACGCGTCTCCAAGTCGAACACCCCGTCACCGAGATGGTGACCGGAATCGATCTCGTGAAACTGCAGATTCGACTGGCGGCGGCGGGAGAGCGCTTGCCGTTCACGCAGCAGGCGATCGCATTTCGCGGTCACGCCATGGAGGCGCGCATCTGCGCCGAGGATCCGGACAATGGATTCGTGCCTTCGATCGGCGTGATCACGGAACTCGAGTTGCCCGGCGGCCCGCACGTTCGAGTGGACTCGGCACTCTACGCGGGGCTCGAGGTGAGCCCGTTCTACGATCCGCTGATCGGCAAGGTGATCGTATGGGCCGAGACGCGGGACGCGTGTGCTACGAGACTTCGCGGGGCTCTCGGTGAATTGCACGTCGGCGGCGTGCGGACGACCGCGCCGCTCCTCGTCCGGGTCCTCGGCGACGCCCGATTCCTGCGCGGCGAATACGACACGGGTTTCCTCCCGCTGTTCCAGTCGAACGGCGCAGGCGTGAGCGACGACGAGCGCTTCGCCGCCGCGATCGCCGCGGCGCTGCGGCGACATCGCGATCACCACTCGCCGGCGGCTCGCGCCCGGGAAGCGAAGGCTGCCGACGAGAGTCCGTGGGCCGTGTTCGGCCGTCGATCGCAGATGCGTCGCCGGGCGCCCGAGTGATGCGTTACTACGTCGACGTCGACGGCCGAAGCGTCGTGATCGAAATCGTGGACTCCGGCTGATTCGAGCGGGTCACCGTGGATGGGCGGGTCGTGGGTGCGGATCTCCTCCCCGTCGGCACGAGCCGGCGGACATTCTCGTTGCTCGTCGACGGCCATTCCTATCCCGTGAAGCTCGAGCCGGAGAGCGATGCCGTGCGGGTTTGGTTTGCGGACGCGGGCACGTCGGCGCGCGTTTCCGTCGAGAACGAGCGCGAACGACTGCTGCGCGACGTGAAGCAGCCCGCGAGCGACGAACGGCGCACGATCACAAGCGTGATGAGCGGCATCGTGTCACGAGTGTTGGTCCAGGAAGGCGACCCCGTGACCCCGGGCGTGCCCCTCCTGATCATCGAGGCGATGAAGATGGAGAACGAAGTTCGTGCCGACGGCAACGGCCACGTGCGCACGATTCACGTCACGGAACACGCACGAGTCAACCTCGGAGATCCACTGATCACGCTCGGCCCGTGAAGCGGGCTAGAATTCGCGCTTGATCCGCTCGAGGTAGAGGAGTGAGCGGTCGACCACGCTGGCGTCGACGTGCAGCGCCATCTGCGAGATGACCTCGCGAATCTCGTCCAACCTCGCACCGACGTATCGGGCGCCGCGGATGTGCGCGACCAGCTGACGTGGCGTTCGCAATACGACGAGCGCCGCGACGGCAAGAAGCTCTCGTTCGCGCGGCGCGAGAACGTCTCTCGCCAGGACGCCGCCGTAGGCGCCGAAGATCACGTTGCGCATCAACTCCGGGTGACCGCGAAGCAGATCGTTGGCGACTTGCGCGTGATTGCGTGGATAGATTGCCTCAAAGAGCTCGCGACCGCGATTCGCCCATTGTGCCGATTCCTCGGGACTCGGCGGGATCGCCGGAGCGCTCGTGACGCTTCGATCGCCGATGCCGCGCGATGACAGCTCCTCGCGCAGGACGGCGAACGCATTGATGGCTCGAGGAATTCCCGCGAAGAGCACCGATTGCAGCAACGTCTCGCTGAGCTGGTTCGGCTTCAACCCTTCGGCGAGGCCGATCCCAATGTACTTGCGGAGCTCCGACTCGTTGCCGAGAACGGTCAACGCGTGTATCGACGCCAGGATTCTCGTCGATCGGTCCAGACCCTCGCGATCGAGTCCGGATGGTGGCATCGAAGCGGTCGCTACTTGAGGCGCCTTCGAGGCGAAACGCCTGCGAATCTCGGGGCGCGGCGATGGGGTTGCCCGTTTACGTCTTCCGTGCACGCCGTTCTTCGAGCTATCCATGATCGCGACATGCCTCGCCCGGTGTCCGCCGTCGCCCCGGGGGTCTAGCTGCCGTACCCGCTCACGCCTGCGAAGGCGCGTAGTATATCGGGGTCCTTCGATCAATCAACCGACGAAACGGCACGCGTCGTCGCGTCTCGCACGGTAGGCGCGGTTGACAGTCGCCAGGAGTCCCCCTAAGCTGACGCGCGCTTCGCGCAGCAGGAGGCTTGGAAGCATGCCGGGAAGACGGCGATGCTCGAGCACCTCATGTCCCGCCTCGGGGAACAGGCCATGAATCGGTTGAAGTGGATTCCACTCGTACTCGGCGTCGTCGCCATCGCGGTCGTGTTCGTTCGGTGCGACCGCGGAGATTCGACGAAAACGTCCGTGCCGGCGACTACCGCGTCGGACGACGAGGGCAATTCGCTCGGCGCAACGGATCCGATCCTGCACGCCGGCGACGAAGCGAAGCCGGCGCCGCTCGCGTCGAGCATCCCGAACCTCGTCGCAACCGTGAACGGCACGAAGATCACTCGTGCCGAATTCATGGATGCCGTCGTGAGTCGTTTCGAAGTCGAAGTCCACGCCCGGCAGACGCTCATTTGCACGAAAGCGCTGAAGCATTGCCTCGAGAAGCGGAACCTCGAGGTCTCCGGAGCCGAGATCGACAAAGAGACGAAACAGATCCTCGACAAGGAGGGCAAGTCGCTCGAGCAGTTCCTCGCCGAACGCAAGTTCACGAACGACTATCTCCGGCAACAGGTCTACTACCGCTGCGGCATCAAGAAGCTCGCGTTTGCCGCGGGGTTTTCCGCGGCGCTCGACGATTTGACGGCAAAGGCGAACTCGCAGGCCGACCGGCTTCTCTTCGAGGAGAACCTCATCAAGTGGCGATGGATGGGGATCCCCGACTCGGCGTGGGTGACGGTCAACGGCGAGGAAGTCTCGCTCGACGAAGCCTATCGATGGTCGGTCACGTGGAAAAATCTTTGGGACGTGATGAAGATCTTGAACGAGCTCGTTGCATGGGAGCTGGAACGGCAGGCGATCCGCGACGCAAAGGTCGAGATTCCGAAGAACGAATTCGATCAGCTCATGGACGGTCACCGGATGGCCGCGCAGCAGGCCGGAATGACCTTGGATCAACTCGCTCAGTTCAACGGCGTGAGCGTCGCCACATTGGAAGACCGCGTGCGTCGCGCGTTGGGGCTTCGAATCCTTCTGAGATTCGCGGCAACCGACGATCGACTGCTCGCAGCCCTCGAGGCGCAAGGACCAGACAAAGGTGGGTACGGTCCTGCCGTGCACGTCGCCGAAATCGTCGTACAAGCCGGCAACGGTCCCACGCCGTCCGCACAGGAATGGGCCGAAGCCAACGCGAAGATTCAAGAGGCGATCGTGCGACTGAAGAACGGCGAGCTGTTTGCCGACGTCTCGCGATCGATTTCGACGGACCCGAACCTCAGGAGCCGTGGCGGCGACCTCGGCTGGATCACGACGGCAACGCCTTCGCTCGGCGAAATTGCGTCGCGTGCGTCGGAGTTGGAAACGAATGCCGTCTCAGATCCGATCGTGTTGAACAACGCCATTCACGTCATTCGCGTCGTCGGGAAACGATCCGGAGCCACGGCGAAAGAGTTCCTGAACGACCCGGCCAATCACAAGAAGGCCGTGGATGACTTCGTCCGCGACGAAAAAAAGCCGTGGCACTTGCGGATGAAGCGCGAAGCGAAGCTCGAGATCTTCTTGGGTCGCTAGCTTTCGATCGTGCGGCGTGCGGCGGTTCGGCTGCGGAATCCGCCCATCGTCCAATCGTCGTTGCCGTAGCGATCTCGAATCCGCTCTCGCGTCAACTGCACTTCCGCATCCGTGAGAGCGAGCTCGACGAAGTCGATTCCGAATTCAGCGCGGAAGGCCTCGATGATCGCCGCCTCCGCATCCGCGAAAGCGACGATCCGGTCGCATGCGTCCGCGACGGACGTCGCGCCGCGTTGCGCACCCGCCGTGCCCTCGAGTGGAAGCGACCCGTGCTGGAGGAATCCACGGCGCGTGCGGCGCTGTGCGCTCCCCAAGATCTTCAATCCATCTTCCGTTACGAGGTCGGATGACGCCGACTGCCCGAAGCAGAAGAAGGTCCGAGGCCGCGGAAGCGGGGGAGCACCTTCTTCGCCCCGCTCGCGCGTCGAGGCTCCGAGCGACGCGAGTGCGCGAACGAGCGGCGCGTGGAACCGCGCATAGCCTTCCATCGGAGTTCGGGGAGTGAGGGCGTGGTCCGATGAGATCACCACCGAGTAAGTCAGCTCGTTCGCGTGGTGGATGGCGCCGCCGCCGGTCGGACGCCGAACGAGGGTCCACGGCTCGGTCGGCCGGAATTCCCGCGGGATGGTCGCCGCATCTTGGAAGCGACCGAGGGAGAGGCCGTGCGGACTCCACCCGTAGAGCCGAAGCGTTGGCGCTCCACCCGGCGCGGCGAGCATGAGCAGGGCTTCGTCGACGGCGAGATTCCACGCTGGAGCGCACGCGCCCGTTCGAAGGAGGCGCCAGCGCGCGCGCGCGTCGTTCACTTCTTGCTTTCCTGTTCGACAAACTTCTCGTACTGCTCGACCGTCAAGAGATCGCGCAGCTCTTCGGTTTTCGCGAGCTTGATCTTCACCAACCAGCCGGCGCCGAACGGGTCGCGCGAGATCTTCTCGAGATCGTCGGGAGCTTCGGCGTTGATGGCGACGACTTCCCCCGTGACTGGGGCGTAGATGTCGGCCACCGCTTTCACCGACTCGATCTCCGCGAAGCACTTGCCGGCAGTCGTCGAGTCCTGAACCTCCGGAAGGTCGAGGTAGACGAGGTCGGACAGATGGGACGCCGCGAAGTCGGTGATGCCGATCGTCGCCGTGTCGCCTTCCACCTTCACCCACTCGTGGGTCTTCGTGTACTTGAGATCCTGCGGTCTCATCGATTCCTCCTGTTTACCGCCTCTTTGATTTGACTGCTGACTCCAACCGCCGCCGCGATCACGCGGGCTTGGCGCGCGCCGCAGCCTCTTCCTTCGCGGCACCCGGTCGGCGATGGCGCGAGTAAAAGGGCAGCTTCTCGATTCGAATCGGCTCGCGATCACCTCGGACGTCCGCGTGCAGCACCGTGCCCACGACGGAGATGCTCGCCTCGAGCATTGCCATTCCGATGTTCCGATCGGTGAGTGGGGTTCGCGTCCCGCTCGTGACCTCACCGACGCGTCGATCGCCCGAAAAGACGGCAGATCCTTGTCGAGGGATTCGCTTTCCCGCTGCGACGAACCCGGCGATGCGCCGAAGGGCGCCGCGTTCCTTGATTGCCGCGAGCGCCGCGCGACCGATCACATCCTTTTCGAGATCGACCGCCCACGACAGCCGCGCCTCGAACGGGTTCACCTCGAGGCCGATTTCGTGTCCGTAGAGCGGCATCCCGGCTTCGGTCCGCAACGAGTCGCGCGCGCCGAGCCCGGCCAGCACGAGGCCTTGGGGGCGTCCGGCATCGAGCACGCGCGACCAAACTCGCTTCACCGCCGGCGTCGGCACATACATCTCGAATCCGTCGTCACCGGTGTATCCCGTTCGCGAGACGACCATCGACTCACCGGCAACGATCCCCGGCGAGAGGGAGTAGTAGGCGAGCGCATCCAAATCGACGTCTGCGAGCCGTTCGAGCATCTCGACCGACTTCGCTCCTTGCACGGCGATCATCGAGACGTCGGAGCTTCGATCCACGAGCGTCGCTCCGTGTTGCCGGCAAGCCGTCTCGATCCAGTCGAAGTCGCGCTTGCGATTCCCCGCGTTCACGACGACCGAGTACTCGTCCGTGCCTCCGGTGACCAGCGAGCCGTTGTAGACGAGGATGTCGTCGAGGATTCCACCGTCTTCGCGGCACAGGAGCGAGTACTTGATCCCGCGCGGAGAGATCGAGGCGACGCGTACCGTGCACACGCGCTCGAGTGCGGCGAGCGCACCGGCGCCGCGGATCGCGTAGCGCCCCATGTGGCTGAGGTCGAACATCCCGGCGCGCTGCCGCACGGCGAGGTGCTCTTCTAGGATCGAGGTGTACTGAACGGGCATCTCCCATCCGCCGAACTCGACCATGCGAGCGCCAGCTCGCACGTGCTCGTCGTGAAGTGCGGTTTCGTGCATCATCGTGCCTCGCGGTCCTCGTGCTCGTCGTGAAGTGCGATCTCGTTCATCATCGTGCCTCGCGGCTCGAGTCCTCGTCGTGAAGGGTGGTCTCGTTCAGCACACTCCTCCACGAAGTGAGGACGCGTCATGAAAACGAAAAAAGGGGACGTCTTCACGTGAAGCACGTCCCCTGTACGATGCAACTTCCAGAGGGTCGTCGGATCGCAGTTCGGGTACCTGAGAGTTTCGCCCTGGGGCTTGCCCCTTCGGTGCTCCGCATGGATCGGCGCGGAGGCTCTCCTGCGATCGTCAATCGAAACCGACCAACCAGGGATTTTGAAAGAACGAAAACGGCCGCCGGCTACCGCCGCTAGATCTCGTCCAAGAATCGGTCCCAATCGATCGTCGCGATGTCTTCGCGGCGAATCGGAGGCACGTCGCGAAATCGGCGGTACTCCTCGAAGCTGCCGAAATCTTTGAATCGGAACGCTTTGGTGTTGCTGCGCGGCTGCTTGCGAGTCGCGCCCTCCGTGCGGCTCGAGGGCGGTGGCGCTACGAAAGAAGTCGGGAGCTGTAGGTAGGAGCCCGGCTCCCGATCGAAGGCCCCGTCGTCGTAGGCGTCCTCGAGATCCTTGAGCGCCTCGCGTTCCTGCATGAGGAACATGGCTTCCCGCGTCGAATCGAACCGGATCGGCGCGATGCGCCGCGCTCGCTGGAAGGCTATGGCGGCCCCATCGAATTCCTCGAGGCGCAAGAGCGCGCGCCCGAGGCCCAAGCAAGCGCCGTAGTGATCCGATCGAATCTCGAGGACTCGACTGAATGCCAGACGCGCTCGGTGTGGAGAGTTCACCCGGAGCCAGAACAGTCCGGACAGATGTTGAAAGGGAACGACGAGGCCTCTCCACGTCGCCTGCACGATCCCTTCGAAGATGCGCGCCATTGGATTGATTTGCGAGGAGCCCTTCGAGCGTCTCTATCACATTTCGCTCAGTGGGCTATCGTAGCAGACCCAACGAAGCGTTCAAGCGCGAGCGGCAGCCTTTTTTTTGTCGCCGGAGTGCTACGGCGCCGACAGCGAATGCCGGAGCGCTGCCCGAGCGTTCATGAGAAACCTTGCGTAGAGGTCGCTGCGATAGTCGGGATAGGTCCAAGGATGAGGACGGTAGGCACCGTCGTGAAAAGCGAGCGTCACCTCGCCGTGCACACCGCTTCCCAAATAGACCCGATGCGCATGATCCTTCGTCGAGGCGAGAACCAGCTTCGATTGCGTGAGGTAGCCGGGATCGACGTTCACCGGTCTCGCTTCCGGAAAACCGCCACGGGCTTCGACGTCGTGCTCGATTTCGTTGGTTTGAATCTTGGCGTCCACGAGCCGGCCGGGATCGAAGCTCCTTTCGAAGACGAGAAGGAGGCGCAAGAGGTCCGATCCCATGGTCGACCGGTAGTACTCGGTCCAGCCGAACGGGAAGACGTCGCTCGCCGTCGCGACGGGCCCGTGGTCCCGCGCGAGCACGGCTCGAACCTCGTCTAGGAGCGAGCGGTGACGGCTGAGGATCGCGACGAAGAGTCGCGCCGGCTCGCATGTTCGAATGTCTCCCATGATCGCAGTCTAGCCGCGCGACTCCCGATCCGACAACGCACGCGGGCGGGCGCGCGGGGAAATCCCGTTGGCGAGGACGTCGCCGAACACTATAATCCCGCCCCTTTGTCTGCCGGCGGTCGGCGTTTCGCCGCCCTGCGACGACGCGCCTACGAGCGACCGAGCCGAGCGCGTGAGCCCCTGAGGACGATCGAGGAGGCAACCGATGTCGTACGAATGCGCATATTGCGGCAAACGAACCGCAGCGGGTTATCAAGTGACGCGACGCGGTCTCGCGAAGAGGAAGGGCGGCGTCGGCAAGAAGATCACCGGGCGATCGAAACGCAAGTTCCGCCCCAACCTGCAAACCGTCCGAGCCGTGGTCGACGGATCCCCGAAGCGAATCAAGATTTGCGCGAAGTGCATCAAGAAAGGTCGCCTCACGAAGCCACTCGTGCGACCAAAGCCCCAAGTACTCACGCCTGCAGCTGTTTAGTCGAGCCGAGATCTCCCACACCGGAGACTCGAAGATTGCGCGTCCGATGTTCGCGGTAAGATCCCTCCGCGAAAGGAGACGCCCATGCACGTCCTGATCGTCGACGACGAAGAAGCGATCCGTGACTCGCTCGAAATGATCCTGGCGTACGAACACTACGTCGTGAATCTCGCAGCGAACGGGCGAGAGGCCATGGAAGTTCTCGAGCGCGAGCCGATCGACGTCGTCCTTCTCGACATCAAGATGCCGGACAAGGATGGCATCGAAGTCCTCGGAGAAATTCGGGCGAAGCGCCCGGAATGTCCCGTCATCATGATCTCGGGACACGGAACGATCGAGACGGCGGTGGAGGCAACGAAGAAGGGCGCCTTCGATTTTCTCGCCAAGCCGCTCGACCGAGATCGCGTTCTCGTCACGCTTCGAAATGCGATCCGGCAGACCGAGCTCGAACGCCAGAACAGGCTGCTGAAAGCCGAGGTCGATTCCGGGTTCGAGATTCTCGCAGAGAGCCCAGCGATGCTCCAGATCCTCGCGACGATCGACCGTGTCGCACGCACCGACGCTCGCGTTCTCGTGTCGGGTGAGAATGGAACCGGCAAGGAGTTGGTGGCTCGCCGCGTTCATTTTCGCAGCGGCCGCACCGGACCGTTCGTCGACGTGAATTGTGCGGCCATTCCCGGGCAGCTCATCGAAAGCGAACTCTTCGGGCACGAGCGCGGTGCATTCACGGGAGCCAACGCGCTCAAGAAGGGAAAGTTCGAGTTGGCCGACAAAGGCACACTGTTCCTCGACGAGATCGGCGACATGTCGCTCGAGGCGCAGGCGAAGGTGTTGCGCGTGCTCGAACAGCAGAGGATTCAGCGAGTCGGCGGGCAATCTTCGATCCAAGTCGACGTGCGCGTCGTTGCAGCTACGAACAAGGATCTACCCAAGGCGGTCAAAGCCGGTGCCTTTCGCGAAGACCTCTTCTACCGGTTGAACGTCGTTCCGATCCACGTACCGCCGCTTCGCGAACGACGCGAGGACGTGGCTCCACTTGCAGCGCAGTTGATGGAGGACGCGGCGCGCCGAAACGAAATCGAATCGAAAAAGCTCTCCGCGGCCGCCGTCCACGCGCTCGAGCGCCACGATTGGCCGGGGAACGTTCGCGAGCTTCGAAACGTCGTGGAGCGCCTCGCGATCCTCGCCCCCGGGAGCGTGGTGAGCGAATCCGACGTCGGCGCCGTGCTCGCCCAATCGGCGTCCTCCTCGGAAGGGGAGTCGATCGAGGGCCTGCTGACGATCCCGACCTTGGAGGACTTCAAGGAGAGAGCCGAGGTTGCGTTCCTGAAGCGCAAGCTCCGCGAGAACGGTTGGAACATCAAGCGAACGGCGGAGCAAATCCAAACGCCTCGGTCGAATCTCTACAAGAAGCTCGAGAAATACGACCTGCTTCGAAACCCTTCGTGAGCGCACGAAAAAACCGCCCGCGGGTATTGGCCGCGGGCGGTTCGAACGATTCGCAGTGGCCGCGTTCAGCGCCTCGGGATTCGCAGCGTCGTTCCAGCCACGATCTCGGAAGAGCCACGAATCTTGTCCGGGTTCGCAGCGGCGATCAGCTTCCACTTGCTGCCATCGTGCAGATACTCGCGCGCGATGCCGTAGAGCGTCTCACCCTTTTTCACCGTGTGTGTTCCGTCGCTCGCGCTCGCGGCATTCGCCGATGACGCAACGGTTTCCTTCGGCGTTTCTCGCGGCGTCGGCGGGGCCGACTTCGTTGGCGGCGAGGTCCCGGCAGCAAGGTCTGCTTTTGCAGGCACGACGAGCGTCATGCCCGGGTGGAGCTTGCTCGGCGGAATGTCCCGATTGAGATCGTAGATCTCGTGCCATCGACCCGCGTCGCCGAGAACCGAGCGAGCGATCTTCTGGTAGGTGTCGCCCTTCTTGACGCCGTATTTGTGCGCCTGCTCGGCGAGCGTCGGATACGGATCGATGCGCTTCACTGCGGGCGTCGCGGAAGCGGAGGGATTGTCCGTCGCGGTCGTCGTTCCGCCCGACGTCGAGCTCGTTCCCGGTGCCGTTCCGCTCGTCTGCTTCACGAGATCGCCGAACCCGTTTGCGATCTTGGAGACTTCCGTCGACGGCGCGGGTGACGACGGAATCTCGGTGACCGCAGGCGTCGTGCTGGGGCTGACCGTCTCGGGAATCGGCTCCTTTTCCGGCGTCGTCACCGCGGGAGGTGAAATCGTCCCCGGATGCTTCGTCGTGTCGTGTCCGCCGAGTCCCCAGATCGCCAATCCGAGAATGGCGACGATGGTGACGATGATGATTCCGACCAGGATCTTTTCGAGATTGCCCATGTGCTCCCTCCCTTCAGTAACGCGGTTTACCCCTGTCCGCCGACACACCCGAGAACAGCTCGTTCCGCCCAGAACGACGCCGTTCCGTCTTTCGTTTCACTGAAAGTGAGGGTCAACCGCCCGTTCGAAACGGCGAGATTGTAAGTCGTTGTCTCCAGCAGTCAATATCCCGGGCGATTCGACTCCTGGAGCGGCGCTAGATTTCCGCGTGTACGAAGTCGCCGGACCGCTGAGGGGAGCCACAGCCGGCCGAGCCATTTCACGAGCCGTGCGAGGGACCGCTCGCGCGGCGACGCACATTCCGGAGCAACTCGGTTTCTGAGTTTCAGGACACCGCCGCGGTCGATCCAACCGAGGAGAGGGACGAGACACGCGCGAGAGATCGGGCCGCGCCCGAATCGCACGGACGCAGCGAAATCGACGATGATCGGTCGGTCGTCCGGCGTGACGAGCACGTTTCGCTTTTGTCGCAGGTCGCAATGCACGATTCCGCGATCGTGGATGCGACGCAGCGTGGCGTCCATTTCGGCGAAGAAGGCGCCATCGAGGCGTCCGCGCTCGCGCCCGCTGAGCGTTCGCCCCTCGATGTATTCGAGGACGAGTGCGTGGCGGTCGAGGCGTCCGAGGAATCGCGGAATGCCCTCGATCCCTTCGAGCCGGCGATACGCGCGGGCTTCGCGGCGGATGAGAATCGGACCGAATACGTTTCGCATGACGAAACCGCGCTCGAAGAAATCCTTCACCACGATGAAACCGCGTGACGAATGCACGAGCCACACGTCGGCGCGCCAGGACGCTCGTTCGACGAGAGGGCGGATCCGACGGGACGCGCAGTGCTTCCGAGTGAGATCGTGAATCACGCGAGCGTTCCCCTCAGCCAAATCACGGCGAGTGCGGCCGTAACGGCGAGAAAATTCCATTGCTCGTTGTTCGCGAGAACACGCCCGACGCTCCAACGCGCAGGTTCCCCTCGATACGGCGCGCGCACCGGAAGCAGGTTCGGGACTTGGCGGAGGTACGGCTCGGCCGCCGCACCAAATCGCCGCACGAGTCGATCGGCTTCGACGCGCGACTTGTAGGGCAAGTAATAGAGGAAATACACCGCGACGCCCGCCGCCCCCATGGCCGCGATCACGGGATCCGCCGTACCGGGTGAACCCGAAGCGGCGACGACGAGACCGGCAGTGCAGATGAGCGTGCCTGCGTAGAGAGGATGGCGGATGAAGGCGTACGGCCCCTGCGTCGTCAGGCGATGGTTCTTGTGCAAGTAGCCCGTCGCCCACACGCGCAACGCGAGGCCGCATGCAACGATCGCGGCGCCGGCGCACCACCACTCGAATGTCGGCGCGGAAGACCAGACGAGCAGCGCGACGAACGAGTAGGCGAACAACCGTCGACGGGTCGGACGAAACGATGCAGCCATCTCTCGGGTAAATCCTTGCCCTTCTCTTCTCTCGGGTCGAGACCGTCCGTTGCGCGGGGCTCGCCTTGCGCGTCGCGCGAGATCGAAGGTGAGTTCGCGCATGCGCCCGTCTCGCGAACTCGCGGTCCTTCTATCCGTCTGCCTGCTACCGGCTGCCAGCGACCAGCCAGTCTGCAGTTTACTCGACTCTCTCGCAGACCGTCAAATCACCGACGTGTTCGACTCGATCGATGGCTGCGTTGACGCGCCCTTGACTCCGGGATGCATGCCCCTAGAATGCTCTTCCCATACCTGATGGCGCGCCGGACGGTCCGGCGGGCCGCAATTCTTCACTACGACAAGAACTCCCATGCGACGGTCATCCTTCGCTCGTGGACTCCTCGTGTTGACGACGGCACTCTTCGTCGCTTGCGCGACACCCCGCGAGCAAGTCGCGTCGGGCGGCGCGCGCGTGCGATACATCGATCTCGCCCACAACGTCGAACTCGCGCTCGCCTCCGAGTCGATGGAGCCGTTTTGCTCGCAGCGTGAGAAGGGAACGCTTCCGCGGGGTCTGAAGCTGATCCCGGACGATCAGATCGCGGCACTCCTCGCGTTCATGCGAAGCCAGAAGTTCTGGGACTATTCAGCCAACATCTCGCCGGACGATCCCGGCGTCAGAGGCAAGACGAAAGGATTGATCGTCCTCGAAACCGGCGGACAAACGCTGACCTTTCCCTTCGCTTCCAACCCGGGAAACGATCCGTCGCTCGGGGCACGTGTGAAGAGTTTCGTGGAGATCAAGAACCGCATCCGCGAGACGTTCGAACAGACGACGCAGTTCTCCGGGGTGAGGTGACGCCGAGCATGTCGAGTCCACTCGCGATCGTGGTCGTGCCCGTGAGCCTGGGCTCGACGCGGCTTCCGGGCAAGGCGCTGCTCGCGGAAACGGGCCGTCCCCTCTTCGTCCACGTAGTGGAGCGCGCACGGCTGGCGCGTCGCGCGTCGCGGGTCATCGTGGCGACCGACGAACCGCGAATCGCCGACGTCGCGCGCGCGAACGAAATCGAGGTTCGCATCACCGGCAACGCGCGAACCGGAAGCGATCGCGTGTGGGACGCCGTCTCGCAGTCCACCGACGAACGCGTGGTCGTGAACCTGCAAGGGGACGAGCCGCTCATCCATCCCGACGACGTCGACCGGGTCATCGAGGAGGCGTCGGTGTCTTCGCCGCGCGTCGACGTCGTGACGCTCGCGCAGCGCATCGACGACGAAGCCGAGGTCGCCGACCCGAACGTCGTGAAAGTCGTCATCGGCGAAAGCGGTCGTGCACTCTACTTCTCGCGCGCGGCGATCCCGTTTCGACGCGATCCTGCGGCACATCCCGCGGGAGCCGGCACGCCGCTCTTTCACCATCGGGGGATTTACGCCTTCCAGCGCGCGTCGCTCGGACGATTCGCCTCGTTGCCGACGTCGCGATTGGAAGAATTGGAAAAGCTCGAGCAGCTTCGTGCGCTCGGCGCAGGACTCACGTTTCGAGTGATCGTCACCGAGCACTACGGTTTCGGGATCAACAGTTCGGAAGACTACCGGCGATTCGTGGACGTCTGGAAGCGCTCGCCGGTTCAAGCGGGGGCGAAGTCGGGAGGATAGAACGATGGCGAAGCACATCTTCATCACGGGCGGCGTCGTTTCTTCGCTCGGCAAAGGACTCACGTCGGCGTCGATCGGGATGCTCCTCGAGAGCCGTGGGCTGAAGGTCAAGCTGCAGAAGTTCGACCCGTACATCAACGTCGATCCGGGCACGATGAGCCCGTTCCAGCACGGCGAGGTGTACGTCACGAACGACGGCGCCGAGACGGACCTCGACCTCGGCCACTACGAGCGATTCACGAATGCACCGCTCACCAAGGACTGCAACTTCACGACGGGGAAGATCTATTACGCCGTCATCCAGAAGGAGCGCGAAGGGAAGTATCTCGGCCGCACCGTGCAGGTGATCCCGCACATCACGGACGAGATCAAGTCGTGCGTCGATCGACTGGTCGATGCCGATACCGACGTCATCATCACGGAAATCGGCGGCACCGTCGGCGACATCGAGAGCCTTCCGTTCCTCGAGGCGATTCGACAGTTCCGCATCGGAAAAAAGGCGAACGACGTCCTCTACATCCATCTCACGCTCATTCCCTACTTGCGCGTCTCGGGCGAGCTGAAGACGAAGCCGACGCAACAGTCGGTCGGGAAGCTCCGGGAGATCGGCATCCAGCCGGACGTGCTCATCTGCCGCGCCGAGAAGCCGATCGGTCAGGAACTTCGCGAGAAGATCTCGCTATTCTGCAGCGTGCCGCTCGACTGCGTCATCGAGGAAAAGGACGTCGACTTCTCGATCTATGAAGTGCCGCTGGTCCTCATGCAGCAGAAGCTCGACGAGATCCTGGTGAAGAAGCTCGGACTCGCGGCTCGGCGGCCGAACGTCCGTCGCTGGACGGAAATGCTCGACACGCTGAGAAACGCGAAGGCGAAGTGCGAGATCGCGATCGTCGGCAAGTACACCGGGCTTCACGACGCGTACAAGAGCATCACCGAATCGCTGACGCACGCGGGCATCGCGAACCGGGCGCGCGTCGCGATCCGCTGGATCCGCGCCGAGGAAGTCGAACGCGAAGGACCAAAGAAGCTGCTACAAGGAGTCGGCGGAGTGCTCGTGCCCGGCGGGTTCGGCATGCGCGGCACCGAAGGCAAGATGGCTGCCATTCGCTGGGCGCGTGAGAACCGCATTCCGTACTTTGGACTTTGCCTCGGAATGCAGTGCGCAGTCATCGAATTTGCGCGGAACGTCTGCGGCCTGAAGGAAGCGAACTCGACTGAATTCGTGGCGGACACTCCGCACCCGGTGATCAGCCTCCTCGAAGAACAGAAGAAGATCACGAAGTTGGGTGGAACGATGCGCCTCGGCGCATACCCGTGCCGGGTCGAGAAGGGTAGCCGCGCCGCTGCCGCATACGGAAAGGAAGAAGTCAGCGAACGCCATCGCCATCGCTACGAGTTCAACAACCACTACCGTGCGATCTTCGAGGAAAACGGCATGACGTTCAGCGGCATCTACCCGCAGGCCGACCTCGTGGAGATCGTGGAACTTCGCGATCATCCCTGGTTCGTGGCCGTGCAGTATCATCCCGAGTTCCAAAGCAAGCCGACCGCGGCGCATCCACTCTTCCGCGAGTTCGTGCGCGCCGCGCTCGACGGCCGGCGCGCAACGACGCGGCGGCGAACGCGCACCGGCACGCCTTTGGCGCTCAAGGTTTCCGAGCCGACCGATGGGCTTCGCTGAAACCCATCCCCGGTCGAGGATCTCGAGGAGACGAAATCATGGTGGATAAGGAAGAGGACAAGAAGGTCGATTCCGAGTGGAAGCGCAGGGCTCGCGAGGAGAAGAGCCGCGCTGCCGCCGAGCGCGCCGCGACGGAGCCCAAGCAGGGAGACGTTTCCCATCACGAGGCATCCGGCGAGGGCCCGGAGGCGCGCGCGGAGTTTCCGCAGCCGAACTTCCTCGTGTTCATCTCGACGCTCGCAAGCCAGGCACTGCTCGCACTCGGCGAGATCGAGCATCCGGCGACGGGCAAGGTCGAGATCGATCTGCCTCAGGCGAAGTACACGATCGACCTGTTGCAACTCTTGCAGGACAAGACGAAGGGCAATCGCACCGACGACGAGAGCCGCGCGATCGAGGCGTACCTCTACGATCTGCGGATGAAATACGTCCGGCGAAGCACTTAGAGGTCGCGCAGAAACAACGGCTCCATTCGGCCGGCTGCGAAGGCCGCTGGACTTCGTCTCTCCTCCTCGCCGTATCGCTCCGTTGATACGACTTCACCCACGGCACTTCGTGCCGCGGGTACCCGTCGTTCCTCGCCAGCGGCCTTCTCGCTCAGCCTCGGTGTTCGACGCATTTGTTTCTGCGCGGGCCCTTACTAGACGATCGCGGCTTTCACTTCGGCGATTTTGGCGGATCGTCCTTCGGCGGCGTCGATCCGGTTGGGGTGCTTTGTGCGTTTCCCCCGCCCCCGAAGTAGGGGTTCGCGTTGAGCCGCTCGAGCAATTGTCGGCTCGGGCTCCATTGCCTCTTCGGGCTCTGAGCTTCGGTATCGACCCGCCATTTTTCGAGGCGGGCGTAGAGTGACTTCACTCGATCCGGCTCCGAGGCCGCGACGTCCGTCTGTTCGCCCGGATCCGCCGAGAGGTGGAAGAGTCGCACCATTTCCGGAAGCTCGGGCGCGGTCGCGTTCGGATCGTCCTTCGGCGGCTCCCAATCGGGGTCGCTGCATTTCGGCGCGACCCACAGCATCCACTCGGGCGTTCGGATCGCGCTCTGCGTCCGGAACATCGGGCGTTGCGTTTCCCACTTGTCGGTCGTCGAGAACGCCACCGGCTCGCTCGTCGTCGCGGGTCCGAACGGTGGAAGCGCCGCCACCGACGCGATCGAGCGGGGGACGGGAACGTTCGCGAGCGTGCACAGCGTCGGGAAGAGACGCATCGTCTCGACCGATTCGCTCACGCGCGCGGCTCCGGCTCGCGGGTCGACGATGATCAGCGGGACGTGGATGAGCTCCTCGTAGAGCGTGCGCGCATGTCCCACGCCTCCGTGCTCGAAGAACTCCTCCCCGTGGTCGCTGGTCACGACGACGATCGTGCGGTCGTCGACGTGCCAAAGGCGGAGGGATTCGAGCATGCCAGCGACCGCTTGATCCGCCTCGAGGACGTCGGCCTCGTACGCGATCCGCAGGAGATCCTTTTGTTCACGAAACTTCTGCAAACCGGGCTGCGCGTGCACCGTCGCAATCTCCTGGAAGACTCGATCATCATCGGCGCTGCGATGTCCGCCGCGCACGCGATCGAGCCACTCGGGAAGTGGCGTGTAGGGGTAGTGCGGATCCATCAAGTGGACGTACGCGAAGAATCTCGCATCGTGTCGATCCTCGAGCCATCGACCGAATGCCGTCGCCACCGGCCGCCCGCGCTGTCCGACTTCGGGGAATTCCTGGAACGTCTCGAACCCCTGGCCGAAGTTCTGCGCCCCGCAGATGAACGAGTTCGCCGAGAACGCCGCGGTCGTGATCCCGTTCGACTGAAAGTGTTCCGCGATCGTCGTGATCGAATCCGACAGATAGCACTGTTCGGCGCGTCGCACGCCGTGCGCAAAGGGATATAGCGCGGTGAGGATCGAACTCGTCGCCGGCCACGTCCACGACGACGCCGAGAGCGCGCGATCGTAGCGGATGCCGCGGGCCGCGAGCGAGTCGAGCGCCGGTGTCGCCTCGATCGGGCAGCCGAACGCGTGCACCGCGTCGGCGCGAAGCGTGTCGATCACCACGACGAGGACGTTTGGCGCGTCGCGCGAAGCGACGGTGCGATCGATCGAGGTGCTTCGCAGGATGCGAGGCGATCCCCAGCCCGCGGAAAGTGTCGGGCCGTCCGAAGGCGCGTCCGTCGAGGTTTCGAACGCAATCGTCACGTCACGGCCGGCGAATCGCTCCAGATCCACGCGCGCGTCCACCCAGTCGCCGCTTCGCGACGTCGAGTGATCGAGCGAGTGATCGAAGATCGTCTCGGAACCGATCGTCACGCGAAATCGGATGGAGCCCACTGCGTCCTTCGGCCAGTCGAAGTCGAGACCCGCGGCGAATGCGAGGCGTTCGCCCTTCTCGACGGTTTGGCGAAAGACGATCTTCGATGGCGGTGCGGCGACGATGGCCGGACGTTCGCCGCCTTTTTCGACTCCCTCGAGTCGCTTCGCGCCGGTGAACAGCACGCCGGCCGTGACGGGTGCGCACTCGTTCTGCGTGATCGTCGCGTGTGCGAGAGCGTCCACGAGATCGACGGCGACGACGTCGGACTCCATCGGTCGGCCCGGATGGCGAGCGCCACAACCGATCTCGAACGAGGTCGCCGCCGCGAGAGCGGCGAAGATGACGGCAACGAGGAGCAAGGGACGGCGCATCACGTCTAATGTACTCGTCGCATGAAGCGACGGTCAACGCCGCGGCGCCGCCACTAATTGCATCGCCAACGGTCGGCCGATATCATCTCGCCGCTTTTCGACGCGCCGACTCGCGGGTGAATTCGTCGGGCCGCGTCACCGCCAAACTCGAATGAGGGCCTGGATCATGACGAAGCGTGTGCTCGTGCTGGTCTTGTTCGTGTTGATCCTCGCCGTCCCGCTTGCGTTCTTCCACCTGGAAGCCGACGTGAATCGCGATTTCCTGCGCCTGGACGCGATCCTCAAGGAGCGCGGCAAGGCTTTCGCGCCCGACGGGTCGCTGGCGACGAACGTTCGCGAGATCCGATTCGAGCACGCAGGCGACCTCGAGGGATTCCACGGCGAGCGCGGCGTCAAAGACATCTCGGTCGCGGGCGGCGTGTTGAAGGCGACGCTGACCGACGTCGACAACCTGCTCGTCGGCGATGTGTCGCTGCAGGCCGCGGACGCGACGGGCGTCGTCGTGAAGCTGCGAGTGGAGAAGAGCTCCACCGACTCGTGGCTTTTCTGGGCCGGCGCGGGCGAGCCCATCGACAAGTCTCGGGGAACCACGTTTCGCGCCGATTCGAATGGGAAGTCGAACACCTGTTTCGTGCCGGTCGAGGATTCGCCGGCGTGGAAAGGGTCGTTGAACCGCATTGGAATCTCGATCGGTCTCGAGCCCGGCGACGTGCCGTGCACGATGGAAATCGACGAAATAGACATCGTGCGCGCGTCGGCGCTGGCCCGGCGGCATCTCGAGGGGCTCGCGGGTCCGTTCGACCGTGCGGAGATCGGCGGCGAGAGTCGAGCCGTTCTCTACTCGCCGGCTCCCGGGATCCTCGAGGGATCCGTGACCGTTCCCGATTCCGGCGGCACCCTCACGTTCGGCTACGGCGTGCTGCCGTCGTGCTGGTACAAGCCGGGAGACGGCGTGACGTTTCGCGTGAGCGGCGCCGAGGGCGATGTCGGCAAGCCGGTCGTTCTCTTCTCCCAGTACGTGAACCCCAAGGCGAAGCCGGAGGATCGGCATTGGTTCGACGCGAGCGTTTCGCTCGCCTCGCACGCCGGCCGCGAGATGCGCCTGAAATTCGAAACGCTCGAGGGCGAGCCTGGCGTGAAGGCCGATCCGCAGTTCGACGACGCCGTGTGGTCGAGCCCGATCGTCGCCGCGCCGCGCCGCTCGAGCGTGCCGAACGTCGTCGTCGTCCTCCTCGACACCGTTCGCGCGGATCACACGAGCCTGTTCGGGTATCGCCGCGGCACGACGCCGAAGCTCGAAGCGCTGGCGAACGAGTCCGTGGTCTTCCCGACCGCGTATGCGTCGGCGCCCGAGACGATCGAGTCGGTGATGTCGATCATGACGTCGCAATACGCCACGACGCACGGCGTCGTTTCGTTCTCGAACCGGCTGTCGCCGCACGTTCGAACTCTCGCGAAATCGCTTTCGGAAGCGGGGTATGCGACGATCGGCATCACTGAAGGGGGATCCGTCGCCTCCGACTTCGGTTTCGACCAGGGATTCGACTCGTACCTCGACATGACCAAGACGGGAGTCCAGCCCGCTCGTCCCCACAAGTTCATCGAACACACGTTCGAACGCGCGCGCCGCGCCGTGAGCGAAGTTGGAGACCGACCGTTCTTTCTGTTCCTCCACACCTACGAGGCGCACACTCCGTACGCGCCGCCGCCGAACCCGGAGAGCGATTACGATCCGAGCTATCGCGGCCCGGTCGGCAACTCCATCGACTGGGCCGACGTGCTGAAGATGCTCATGGAGAAACGGTTGGCGGCGGGGAGCGCGGACGCACGTCACATCGAGGCGCTCTACGACGCCGGCATCCATCACGCCGATGAGTGGCTCGGGAAGTTCGTCGACGACCTGCGAGCGCGCGGGCTCCTCGACAACACGATTCTCGTCGTCACGTCCGATCACGGAGAGGACTTCTTCGATCACCTGGCGATCGCTACGCATGGGCATTCGTTGTACGAGGAGCTCCTGCGCGTTCCGTTGGTGATCCGCATGCCGCGCACGAGCGGCTCCGCGCCACACGCTGGGCGCACGACCGTCGACGTGCCTGTGTCGACGATCGACCTCTATCCGACGATCCTCGATGCGCTCGGCATGGGGGCGCAGGTCCCGGGCGCGCAGGGTCGCAGCTTCCTGCCGCTGCTGATGGGAAGGCCGATGATGCCGCGCCCGATCTTCGCGGAGGACCAGACGTTCTTCGTCCGGTACGCGGCGCGAGTCGGCAACGAGATGTTCATCGAATCGCCAAACATCGAATCCGACCCGAAGGTCGCGGAAATGCGCGCGCACGTGGACTACTCGAGATTCAATGGCATCCTCAAAGAGCGCGAGCTGTACGATCTGGCCCTCGATCCGAAGGAGCTGAACAACCTCTGCGTGAGCGGGCGCACGCCATCGGCGGAAACGACTCGCCAGTACCGGCGGTTCATTGCCACGCTGATGGCCTCGGAGCCGTTTGGCGCGACCCGCGTCGCCACATCGTCCCAAACCACGGCGGCTCTTAGAGCGCTCGGATACCTCAAGTAGCGGCGGCGAGAAATCCGGCTGCGCCGATTCGAACCGACGGGGGCCGTCCGCGGACCATATAGGAGCATTCTGGTTGGGTTTTCGTTTTGTAGGCCAAAACGACGACGGGTATACTCTCGCTCGCGAGTTGCACCTCCGCTAAGAAGATGCTCGGGAGCGCCTGAGAGAGGGCCGCTTTAAGGGATCGGGTTCGTTATGCACATACTCTTCGTCGAGTTCTCCTTCGAGAAGCTCTTCAACTCGGGCGTCGCCGCGTTGGCGGCGCTGCTGAAGCAAGAAGGTCACACTTACGACCTTCTTCGCGTCGACCACCGAACGTCGGAGGAGGAGTACCTGCAAGCTCTCCGCACTCGATCGTTCGACCTCATCGCGTTTTCCGCGATGAGCTTCCAGTGGCCGGGAGTGAAGCGATTCTCCGAGTGGTCGCGCAAGGTCTCGGACAAGCCGATTCTCGTCGGGGGTTATCATCCGACCTTTTGGCCCGAGGAAGTCATCGCGTACGAGCACGTCGACATGCTGTGCCGCGGCGAAGGCGAGGGCGCGATGATGGACCTCATTCACGCCATGGAGTCGGGAAGCGAAATCACGAAGATCCCGAACCTTTGGGTGAAGAACGACGGCGAAATCCACCGCAACGAAGCACGCCAACTCATCGCAGACCTCGACACGTTGCCGCACTGGGAGCGGGAAATCTTCAACTTCGAAGATCTCCTCGAGCGCACGGCCGCGGCCACGATCTTCCACGAGAAGCACGTCATGCCGGTCGCCGCGGGACGCGGCTGTCCCTACAACTGCACCTACTGCAGCAACCACGGGCTCATGACTCTCTACCGCGGCAAGGGGAAGCTCACGCGCGTGCGCAGCGTCGATTACTTCCTCGGCGAGATCCGCGAGCTCTTGGCGCGCTATCCGCAGATCGAGATGTTCGAATTCTGGGACGAGATCTTCGGCGTCGACAAGCACTGGTTGCGCGAGTTCGCCGAGAAGTACGGATCGGAGTTCCACATCCCGTTCACAGCGTTCCTGCGTGTCGAGCTGGCCACCGACGAAGTCTGCGACCTCTTGAAGCAGGCCAACTGCCGCACGGCGCTCTTCGGCGTCGAAGAAGGCAACGAAGAATATCGCAAGCGGTATCTCAATCGCCGCATGAGCAACAAGGTGATCGTCGACGCGTTCCGGCGATGCCGCGAGCGCGAGATCGAAACGGTCGCACTGAACATGATCGGGCTCCCGTACGAAACGCCCGATCTCATCCGCGAGACGATCCAGCTCAACCGCGAGATGGACCCGGACGTCCTGTGCGTGTTCATCTTCCAGGCGTTCCCGGGCACGGACCTCTACGACCTGTGCGTCAAGGAGGGCTACTTGCCTCCGACGGACAACGGAATGGTGCCGTGGTACGACAACCCCGACGTCCACATCCGCCAGGAGTCGATCACGCACGAGGAGCTGATGGCGTGCTACCACGAGTTCCGCGCTCTTCAGGCGGACGTCGAAGCGAAGCGTGGAAAGCGCTACAAGCAGATCACGCCGTGTTGATCGACGACGGCATTTCGATCGACGTTTCATTCGGGCGGCCCTTTGAACTGGGCCGCCCGCTTCGTTGATGGCTGCCGCCCGTCCGATCGACGCGCGACTTCGCGCCGTTCGCGAGCGCGAGCCGCGACACGTGATCGGACTGCTCTCGGGCACTTCCGCCGACGGCACCGACGCGGCGCTCGTTCGCCTGAGCGGGTTTGGCTCCGCGACGCGCATCGAGGCGGTCGCGTTCCTCACCGTCCCGTATCCTTCGTCGTTGCGCGCGCGGGTGCTTCGCGGCCCGGAGCTTTCCGTTGAGGAAGTCGCCGACCTCTCGCTCGAGATCGGAGACGTGTTCGCGCAGACCGCGGCCGCGGTGGCCGCTGCAGCGGATCTCGGGCACGGGGAAATCGACCTCGTCGGATCGCACGGGCAAACGGTGTTTCATCGGCCGCGGCGCGGAAACCGCCCGGCCTCGACGCTTCAAGTCGGCGATCCCGCTCCGATCGTGGCGCGCACGGGAGCCGTCGTCGTGTCGGATTTCCGCACGGCCGACGTCGCGGCGGGTGGCGAAGGAGCCCCGCTCGCGCCGCTCCTCGATCGGCTCGTGTTCGGCGGACTCGGCCGTCCGGTCGTTGTTCTCAACCTCGGGGGCATCGCAAACGTGACGCTCGTGCGTGGACCCGAGGAGCCCGTCATCGCGTTCGACACCGGCCCGGCGAATTCGCTTCTCGACGGCGTCGCGCGCCGCGAACTCGATGCACCGCACGACCGCGACGGACGCGAGGCGGCGCGCGGATCGGTCCACTCGGAGCTCTCGAACCGCCTTCTCGCAAATCCCTATTTCGAGCTGTCGCCTCCGAAATCGACGGGACGTGAGACGTTCGGCGATCGCCTGATCGACGACGTGCGCCGCGAGCACGCGACCCTACGTACGGCCGACTTGCTTGCGACCTTCACGCAATTCACCGTCGAGTCGATCGCTCGCGCGATCGAACGCTTCGTGTCGCCCGTCGCGCGGCCGACGGAGGTCATCGCAAGCGGCGGCGGCGTCCACAACCGGACGCTCATGGACGCGCTACGCCAAAGGCTCGACCCGATTCCCGTGACGACGTCGGACGCGTACGGCGTCGATCCCGACGCGAAGGAGGCGATTCTCTTCGCCGTTCTCGCGAACGAGACGATTCACGGTCGTCCCGGGAATCTCCCCGAAGCGACCGGCGCATCGCGCGCCGTCGTGCTCGGCCGCATTTCTGCGTGAATTTCAGCTTGTCATCCGCGCCTTCGGCGGTTTGACTAGTGGCGCTTGGTACGGCGGTGCCCGAGCCCCAACGCATCGAGGTGACATGCGCGTTCTCTTCGTCGAGTTCTCGTTCGAGAAGCTGTTCAACTCTGGCGTGGCCGCGCTCGCGGCAATCCTGCGGCGCGAAGGGCATTCGTCGGAGTTCTTGCGCGTCGACCACCGAACCAACGAGGAGGAGTTCGTTCGCGCACTCGGCGCTCGCTCGCTCGACCTGCTTGCGTTCTCGGCGATGAGCTTCCAATGGCCCGGAGTGAAAACGCTCACCGGCTGGGCGCGACGGGTGACGTCGGCGCCGATCCTGGTCGGCGGATACCATCCGACCTTCTGGCCGGACCAGGTGATCGATTGTCCGAGCGTCGACATGCTGTGCCGCGGCGAAGGGGAGGGCGCGATCCTCGATCTCGCCCGCGCGCTCGATGCCGGCGAGGATCCGACTCGCATCCCCAACCTCTGGGTGAAAAAGGACGGCGACGTCGTCAAGAACGAGTGTCGCCCGTTGATCGCAGAACTCGACACGTTGCCTCACTGGGAGCGCGAGTTCTTCCAGTTCGACGAACTCCTCGAGCGCACGGCGAGCGTCACGATCTTCCACGAGAAGTACATCATGCCCGTCGCTGCGGGCCGCGGCTGTCCCTACAACTGCACCTACTGCTCGAATCACGGCCTCATGACGCTCTATCGCGGCAAGGGAAAGCTGACGCGCGTGCGCAGCGTGGACTACTTCCTGAGCGAGATCCGCGATCTCCTCGAGCGATACCCCCAGATCCGCATGTTCGAGTTCTGGGACGAGATCTTCGGCGTGGACAAGCACTGGCTTCGGGAGTTCTCGGTGAAGTACGGCTCGGAATTCCACATTCCGTTCACCGCGTTCCTGCGCGTCGAACTGGCGACGGAGGAGGTCGTGGACCAACTCGCATACGCCAACTGCAAGATCGCGCTCTTCGGCGTCGAGCAGGGAAACGAGGACTATCGGAAGCGCTACCTCAACCGCCGGATGAGCAACAAGGTCATCGTCGATGCGTTCAGGCGGTGCCGCGAGCGCAACATCGAAACCGTTTCGCTGAGCATGCTGGGACTGCCCTACGAAACGGCCGAACTCGTTCGCGAGACGATCCAGCTCAACCGCGAGATCGACCCCGACATCGTCTGGATCAGCATCTTCCAGGCGTATCCTGGGACCGATCTGTTCGACCTGTGCGTGAAGGAAGGCTACGTCGCGCCGGCGTCCGCGGGCGCTCTGCCGTGGTACGAGAATCCGAGCGTTCACATCGAGCAGGAGTCGATCACGCACGACGAGCTGATGGAGTGCTACCACGAGTTCCGCGCGCTGCAGTCGGAGATCGAGCGCAAGAGGAACAAAGGCCACGTCGAGATGACGGCCTGCTGATCGAAGCCGCGTGCGTGTCCGGGCGGGACGCGGGCGCAGCGCCTGCCGGAAGAGAGGGAGGGACCGCGTGTCGCAATCGGACGTCGCCGGCCTACTCGTAGCCCCGCTCCGGCTCGACGATGCGAAAGCGGCCAAAGCCTCGCTCATCGAAGCCCGGCGGCTCGCCTCGGAATCGGGCATCACGTCGTTCATCGTCTTCGGGGGCGAACGCGCGGCGTTTCCCGACGCGGTAAGGTCGCTCGAGGAGGCCGCCCGCGGCAAAGTGCTGCTCTTTTCCGATCTCGAGCGCGGCTGCGGACAGCAGATCTCCGGCGCGACGGAGCTGCCGCCCGCGATGGCGATCGGCGCGACGCGGTCGACGGCGCTCGCGGAGCGCTGCGGCGAGCACACGGCGCGGGAGGCCGCGGCGCTCGGGATCCGCGTCGTGCTCGCTCCGGTTCTCGACGTGAACGTCAACCCGCGGAACCCGATCATCAACACACGTGCCTTCGGCGGTGATCCCGAGGGCGTCTCCGCGATGGGAGCTGCGTTCGCCGACGGCGTGCGACGGGGCGGCTGCATTCCGACGGCGAAGCATTTTCCGGGTCACGGCGACACGTCGCAGGACTCCCACCTCGAGACGCCGGTCGTCGCCGCGACGGAAGACGCCATGCAACGCGTCCACCTTCGACCCTTCGCTTCGGCGATCAAGGCGGGCTTGGAAGCTCTGATGGTCGGCCACGTGGCCGTGCCTTCGCTCGATGGCGGCCGCGTGCGTCCCGCCACGGCGTCGCGAGCCATATTGGACGACTGGCTGCGCCGCCGCCTCTGGTTTCGCGGCGTCGCGATGACCGACGCGCTCATCATGCGCGGGGCCGTTTCGAGCGGGGAGACCGCGGTCTCCGCGATCGAGTCGGGCTGCGATCTCGCGCTGTATCCGTCGGACTGCGATGCCGCGATCACGTCGCTCGAACGCGCGCTTCGCACCGGACGCATCGCCCGGACCGTACTCGACGCCTCCCTGTCGCGCCTCGCGACGCTTCGCCGGCTCGCCGAACGGGAGGTCGAGCCGCCCGCCGAAGACGGCGACGCGCTTGCGCGCGAGGTCGCGGAAGCAGCAATCACGCTCGTCAACGACTCGCGGGGGCTCGTGCCGATCCAGGGTCGGGCCGCGCGATCGCTCGAGCTCGTGATCGTTGCCGATGCGGCTGGATCGCGTTGCGGCGCGTTCGAGGCGGCGCTGCGCGCTCGCTATCCGAGCGTGACGTGTCGCACTCTGCCCGCTCGCGACGTGTCAGCGCTCGGCGAGCCGACGGGAATTCGAATCGTGGCAGGATTCGGCTCGCCGCGCGGCTTCCGCCCGGAGATTCCGCCGATTCCGCCGCCGAGCGCGCCGCGTCACGTTCTGGTATCGATGGGGAGTCCGTATCTCTTCGGCGCCTCTCGCCCCGGCACGGCGCTCGTTTGCGCGTACGGCGATGCGCCATTCCTGGCGGATGCAACCGCTCGTGCGATCGCCGGCGAAATCGAGTTTCGCGGGAGGCTTCCCGTCGCATTCGTCGACGAGAGCAGGGAATGAGCGGGCTCTCGACGATCGACTGGGTGATCTTCGGCGTCTACGCGGCCGCGTTGCTCGGGATCGGCGTGGCGCTCTCCCGGCGAAGCGGCAAGAACCTGCAAGAGTACTTCCTGTCGGGACGGCGGCTTCCTTGGTGGCTCGCCGGCACGTCCATGGCGGCGACTTCGTTCAACGCCGACACGCCGCTCTACGTCACGAACCTCGTTCGCTCGGGCGGCATCTGGAAGAACTGGCAATGGTGGGGCCTCGCCACGAGCGGGATGCTCGCCGTCTTCTTCTTCTCGCGACTGTGGCGACGCGCTCACGTGATGACCGACGTCGAGCTGACCGAGCTTCGCTACTCGGGGCGGCTCGCGCGTCTGCTGCGCGGCTTTCGCGCGCTCTACTTTTCCATCCCGATCAATTGCATGGCGATGGCGATGGGGATGGTCGCCGTCGAAAAGATCGCGCACGTCGCGCTCGGCTGGAGGGAAGGGACCGGCGTCTATCTCTTCGCGGGGCTGGCGACCGTCTACACGCTCTTCGCGGGGCATTGGGGCGTCGCGGTCGCCGACTTCGTGCAGTTCCTCTTCGCCATGGGAGGTGCCGTCTTCCTCGCGATCTTCGCGGTCGATGCCGCTGGCGGACTCGGCGCGATTCGCGACGGCATCCTCGCCATGCCGGACGGCGCGTCGCGCGTCGCGCTCGTCCCGCCGCTCGGTTCGCGCGCGGGTTTCGAGTTCCTCGTGTACGTCGGCGTCACGTGGTGGGCGTATCTCAACGCCGACGGCGGCGGCAAGGTCGTCCAGAAGATGTCGGCGGCGAAGGACGAGCGGCACGCGCTCCTCGCGACGCTCTGGTTCAACGTCGCTCACTACGTCCTGCGCACTTGGCCGTGGATCCTGACCGCGCTCGCGTCGCTGATCCTGCTGCCGAAGCTCGCCGATCCGGAGACGGCATATCCGACGATGATCGTGACGCTGCTGCCGGCGGGGCTTCGCGGCCTCATGGTGGCGTCGCTCATCTCCGCGTTCCTCTCGACGGTCGAAAGCCAGCTCAACTGGGGCGCCAGCTACTTGCTCAACGACCTCTACCGTCCGTTCGTGCGGCCGGGAATGAGCGAGCGGCACTACGTCCGCGCGTCGAAGCTCTTCGTGCTCGTGTCGATGGGGCTTGCGATCATGATCTCGTCGCGATGGAAGAGCGTGCTCGACGCGTTCCAATACCTCATCGCGTTCGGCGCCGGCACCGGGCTCGTCTACGTCCTTCGCTGGTTCTGGTGGCGGATCAACGCGTGGTCGGAGGTGACGGCGATGTGCGCGTCGGCCGCGACGTCGTCGATCTGTTACCTGCTGCCGGCGGCGATGCGGCCGACGTACGCGACGACGCTCGTCGTCACCGTCGCGGTGTCGACCGTCTGTTGGGTGACGGTGACGCTTCTCACCCGCCCGGTCGACCTCGAGCATCTCGTGCGCTTCTTCGAGCGCGTGAGCCCGCCCGGCGCGTGGGGCCCGGTGCGTGCACGCGCGTTGCCAGCGACGGCGCCGACCAACGCACGCGAAGCCACTCGGCAGTGGTTGGCGTCGACCGTCGCGATCCTCTCGGCGACGCTTCTTCCGGGCGCGCTCCTCTTCGGAAGGACGGCAACGTCGATCGCGCTAGCGGCGGCGCTTGCGCTCGCGCTGATCGTCGCGTGCAGGCCGAAGATCTCTGAAATCGTGGCGAGAGGAAGACGCGACACGCTCCGTCCCGCACCGTGCCCAGACTCAGCCGAGGTCGATCTCGTCGACGCTCAACGGCTTCCCGGATAGCGTTCCGCGCCACGGGCAACGATCCTGACGCTCTTTACGTTCTGGGTTCCCACGATCCACGGGGCGGTAGCTCGTGAACGAAGTTCTCGAGACGCACGGTGAAACCGGGCGACCGCTCGTGCGCAAGATCGCCAATCCAGTTTGAATCAATGTTCATGCGGGTCCGCGAGCTCGACGCGGGCCTTGGATTCGGAGAGCTCGTGGTCGTGCCGTAGAGAAACTCGATGTTCAACTCCCGCAGGGCTGCGTGGTCGTCACCGGCCGTGCGTCCGGAGCCTTCGGTCGAGTTTCTGCACGAGACGGGCGTGACTTGGTCGCGGATTGCGGCCGCGCAGACAAACGGCCTTTCGCGCTCGAGTCACGCGATGGCATACGATCGCGCCCGGTCCGCCATTGTGTTGTACGGCGGAGCCGCTTGCAGCGACTTCGTCCCGTGTCCCGCGAACGCGGATACGTTCATCGGCAGCGCGACGACGGATCCGTTCGAGTGCGCCCGAAGTCGCGTCCACCGCCTCGCTCGAAGCGGCGAAGACGTGCTTCGCATCCGAGGTGATTCATTCGACGACTCGGCGTGCCTCACGCTGGTGCCACGCAACCACGCGTTCACGGTCTCGCTGTCGAGGAGCTCGGCAGGCCCGACGTCCGCGCGCTACGTTCTTTGGGCCTGGCTCGGACCGCCGGCGCGGAGTACGACGCTCCGGGTCCGGAACATCGACCTCGGCTGCACGGTCAACGCCACTCCGCTTCAACCGACACTCAGCCCCCAGCCCGTCGCGTGCCTCGAGGGCGGAGTGGCCTCGCAGGCATGCGGGAGCGTGAGACGCGGCGCGTCACCGCAACGCGCGCCGTTGAGTCTCGACGTTGCCGGGTTCCCTCGCCCGATCGTCCTCACGCTTCAAGGCGTCGTCGAAGACGCGAGCGCGACGAGCACGCTCGGCTTCAGCATCACGAACGCTTGGGTCGTCCAAGTCGAGTAGAGGTTCGCCCCTTATCGGTCGCCGGGGGGCGTGCTAGGATTCGGCCCGAATCGTTTTGGGCGCGTTGATCGGGGACACCTCACGCGATGGCGAAGAAAGTCGTCCTGGCGTACACGGGCGGGCTCGAAACGTCGATCTGCATCCACTGGCTTCGCTACCAGAAGAACCTCCGCGTCGCGACGTTCTCCGCGAACCTCGGACAAGGCGAGTACCTCGAGCCGGTGGGCGAGCGCGCGCTCGAGATCGGCGCCGAGGCCGCTCACGTCGGCGACCTGCGCAAGCGCTTCGTGACCGACTATGTCTGGCCGGCGGTCCGCGCCGGCGCGGTCTACGAGTCGGGCTACTTGCTCGCGAACGCCCTCACGCGCCCCCTCATCGCGACCGAGCTGGTGAAGATTGCGCTCGAAGACGGCGCCGAGTACATCGCTCACGGCTGCACGGGCAAGGGGAACGACCAGCACCGATTCGAGGCGTCGGTCTCGGCGCTCGCGCCGCACATCGAGATCCTTGCGCCCCTCCAGGAGTGGAGCTTCAAGTCGAAGGAAGAAGAAATCGCCTACGCCGAGAAGCACAACATACGACCGCTCAAGGTGAAGAAGGGCGTCTACTCCGTGGACGTCTGTCTGTGGGGTCGCGGCGTCGCGGCCGGGCCGCTCGAAGATCCGACGATTGCGCCGCCGGAAGACGCGTTCGAGTGGACGACGAGCCCGGCCAATGCGCCGGACGCGCCAAGAGAGATCGAGATCGGATTCGAGGAGGGCACTCCGGTCGCGCTCGACGGCCAGCCGACCGCGGCCATCGACATCATCGACGAACTCAACAAGGTCGGCGGCAGCCACGGCGTCGGCCGCATCGATCTCATGGAAGACCGCATCATGGGCATCAAGGCACGCGAGGTTTACGAAGCGCCCGCGGCGACGCTGATCTATCAAGCGCACCGCGCGCTCGAAGACCTCACGATGAGCAAGGAAATGCTCCTCTACAGGGAAGGGGCGTCCCGCGCCTACGCGAAGCTCGTCTACGACGGCATGTGGTTCTCGGCGCTCCGCGACTCGCTCGACGCGTTCTTCTCGGTGAGCCAGAAATTCGTCACGGGAAAGATCCGGCTTCGACTTTTCAAAGGGACGAGCACGATCGTCGCCCGGGAGTCCGAGTTCTCGCTCTACGACCGCAATCTCGCGCGTCGCGGCGTCGGTCAGGCGTTCGGCGGCGCCGCGGCGAAGGGTTACTTCAACATCTGGAACATCTCGCGGAAGATGGAGGCCGATCAGCGCAAGCGGCACCTCTATCGCCGCGCCGATCGCTGAGCGGGCACGCGCTCACGCGCGCCGAGATTCTCTCGATCGGAACCGAGATCGTCCTCGGAAAGATCGTCGACACCAACAGCGCCCATCTCTCGAGTGCCTTCGTCGAACTCGGCGCCGAGGTCTCGCACCACGTCGCCGTCGGCGACGAGGTCGAGGCGATTCGGAATGCCGTCGATCAAGCACTTCGCCGAAGCGAGGTCACGGTCGTCACCGGCGGTCTCGGCCCCACGCGCGACGACGTCACCCGTGACGCCGTCGCGGCCGCGATGGGCGTGCCGCTCGACCTCGACGAAGAATCGTTGAAGGCCGTCCGCGAGCGATTCGAGCGACTTCACATTGCCTGGACGGAGAACAATCGGGTGCAAGCGCTCTTTCCGCGCGGAGCGTCGATTCTTCCGAACCCGCGCGGCACGGCGCGGGGGTTCGCGATCGAGCGCGACGGACACGTCCTCTACTGCCTGCCTGGCGTACCTTCCGAGATGGAGCCGATGTTTCGAGACAGCGTGGCGCCGGACGTCCGGCGGCGCTTTCCGCTCGCCGGTGCCATCCGCATGCGCAGCCTTCACGTCGTCGGGATGGTCGAGTCGAAGGTCGACGAGATCGTGCGCGATCTCATGGACCCCGCGCGCAATCCGACGATGGCGATCACCGTGTCCGGCGGCGTGGTCACGCTCCACCTTCTGGCGCGCACCGCGCGAGCGGACGGGGGCGATCGCCTTCTCGACGAAATGGAGCGCGACGCCCGGGCGCGCCTGGGCGACCGCGTCTACGGGCGGGACGGCGAGACGCTGCAAGCGGCGGTCGTGCGCCTCTTGCGCGAGTCGAAGCAAACGCTCGCGACCGCAGAGTCGTGCACGGGTGGCCTGCTTGCCGCAGCCGTGACCGACGTGCCCGGCTCGTCCGACGTCTTTCTCGAGGGTGCCGTCACCTACTCGAACGACGCGAAGGCGCGCACGCTCGGCGTGCCTGTCGACCTCATCCGCGCGCACGGCGCGGTATCGCGCGAGGTCGCGGCGGCGATGGCAGAAGGAGCTGCGCGTCGTGCGGGAGCGTCGATCGGCGTCGGGATCACGGGCGTTGCGGGGCCCGGCGGCGGCACTGCTGAAAAACCCGTCGGGCTCGTCTTCGTCGCGCTGCACGCAGCCGGCCGTACCGACGTCTCCGAGCTTCGGCTCGGAGGCGAGCGCGAGCGAATCCGCGAGCGCGCGACGCGCATCGCGCTCGACCGCGTGCGCTGCCACGTCGAGCGATCGCGATGAACACGATCGATGCGCCCGACTTCGATCTTCGACTCACCCTCGATTCGGGTCAGGTCTTTCGGTTTCGTCCGCACCTGGACGGCTTCCTCGTCAACGCTCGCCATCGCTTCTTCTATGTCGAGCAGCGCACGGACCGGCTCGCGTTCGACGGCGTCGAATCGGACTTCCTCGTCCGCTACTTTCGCCTCGACGACGACCACGCGGCGATGATCCGCGCGCTCGAGTTCGATCCGCTCGTGAGCGACGCGGCTCGACGATTTCGCGGACTCCGCATCGTCCGCCAAGACCCGTGGGAGTGCCTCGTCACGTTCATCTGCTCGAGCATCTCGAACATCCCGAAGATCCGCATGAACGTGGAGTCGATCGCGGCATCTTTCGGCGACCCCGTTCGACTCGGCGCGGAGCGATCGTGGCAGTTCCCGTCACCCGGCTGCCTCGACGACGAGGGAAAACTGCGAGCCGCAAAGGTCGGATTTCGCGCGAAGTACCTGCTCGCGGCGAACGAGCGCGCGGACGATGCGTGGCTCGATGGCCTCCGAGGCCTCCCGATCGAGAGCGCGCGAGACGCGCTGATGGCGCTGCCCGGCATCGCGGAAAAAGTCGCCGACTGCGTGTTGCTCTTCTCGCTCGACTTCACCGACGCATTTCCGGTCGACGTGTGGATCCACCGGATCGTGCAGCGATCGTATTTTCGAAACCGCAGCGTTTCTCCGGCGCGCGTCCGCGAGTGGGCGGCCCGTCGATTCGGTCCGCTTGCCGGCTATGCGGAGAGCTTCCTTTACATCGAGGCCCGAGAGCGCGGCTCGCAAGCGCGTCGCGCATCCGCGAAGGGCGCGACCGCATCGGGTTGACCCGACCGCGTTGCGGGCGCTAGCATCCTGCAGCCGAAAAAGACGATCCGATGCCACCGGGAGCAGCGCGTGACGACTCGAGACGATCATTACAACGAAGGGTTCGACCATTTCGCGTCCGGCCGGATGGAAGAGGCAATCGCGTGCTATCGCCGGGCGATCGAGATCGATCCGAAATTCACCGACGGCTACGAAGCGCTGGCTCAAGCGTGCTTCCACTTCGGGCGGTTCGACGACGCCATTGCGGTCGCGCGGCGCTGGGCGGAGATCGACCGCGACAATCCGATGCCGCACACGAACCTCTCGATCTTCTATCAGCGGAAGGGCATGGTGCCGGAGGCGGAGGCGGAGGGTGCGCTGTCGAAGCAGCTCTCCTGGAAAGCCGAGTTGCGAGCGATGAAGGGGATCACCAGGCCGACGTTACCTGGCCCCTCCGGGGAGTGAAGCCGAGTTGCGAGCGATGAAGGGGATCACCAAGCCGACGTCACCTGGCCCCTCAGGGGAGTGAAGCGGAGTTGCGAGCGATGAAGGGGATCACCAAGCCGACGTCACCGGGTCGCGCTGAGACGTGAGCGGGAGTGGCGAGCGATGGACGACGTGAACCGACCCACACGCGCACGAACGATCGGTGAATCTACCTCCATTCCGAAGAGTGGAATGGGGCGGGCCGCTTGGGCAGGGGTGGTGGTGCTTGCGATCGCGACCTCCGCGTGTCGTTCGACGAACGTCGAACGGGCGCGGGCGATCCGCGAGAACGATCGAGCGCGGAGTCCGCTCGTCGAGGATCGAACCGGAACCACGATCCTCAAGGCCCTTCTGCTTCCCGTGGCGGCGATCTTCGGCGGCGGAGTGCCAGCCGAGCGCGATCCGGCGCGCGTGAGCCTGATGATCAACGACAGTCACTCGAACGGCTGGAGCGCGGCCGATGACGAGATCTTCCGGCGCCGCGTCGAGGCCGAATGGAACTCCATCCTCGAGCGAGTCCGCGCGTCCCAAACGACGACCGAGAAGTCGGAAGACCGCTGAAGCGGGCCGTCGGTTCGCTTCCTTGACTCTCGGGACCCACCGCGTAAGATCGCTCGTGACGTGACGATCGCAGCATTGCGAGTGGCCGTGCCTTCTTTCTTGCGGGGCTCGATCCGGAGCAAACTCATGATCCTCCACCGTCATCGTTCCGTTTCGCCGGTCGCGATCGGACTGTTCGTCGCAACGCTCTTCTTCGTCGGATCCGACGCCCACGGACGTTGACGCGGCGGCCGATCTGGACCGGGCGGTGCGTCCGGCAAACGCGGTGCGGCCCCGACTCCCCGAGGACATTCCCCGTCGTCTGACGCGCCCCTCCCTCCGAACTTGACATCGTCGACCCCCAAGAACGCGACGCAGGCGCCGTTTCCGTGGGAAGAGTGGTGGGCGCCCAATCGCGAGCGGTATCTCGACTACAGGGTCTCCGCGGGCACGACGCCTTCCGGGAACACGTCCGACGCGGCGATCGTCGAGCGCGAGCGGTTCGAGGCGATCGAAACGATGCGCAGCGCGCTGACGGTGCCGCGGATCCACCTTCGCGAAGCGGCCACCATCGCGCTCGGCATGATGTCCGATCCGTCGGATCTTGGCCGTCTTCGCGCCGGGCTGAACGACACATACCGAACGATGCGGCTGGCGTCGCTCCTCGCGCTGGGTTATCAGATCAACCCCGAGGACTTCTGGAGGCTCGTGGCGACGCTTCGTGATCCGAAGGCCGATCCGGTGGAGCGCTCGTTCGCCGGGCTGTCGCTCGGGCTGTCTGGCAAAGCAGAAGCCGTCTCTCCGCTCGCGATGGTCATGGCCGATTCCAACGAACCCGCAGAGTTGCGGTCGGCATGCGCGACCGCGCTTCAGCTGTACGGCGGTGATCCCGCGATCCAACCGCTCACCGCGGAAATCCAAGCGACGGGCGATCCCATCGCCGTGCGATCTGCTGCCGCCGTTGCGCTCGGGAAAATGGGTGACGTGTGCGGCGTTCCGGCGCTGCTCGTCGCCATGCGCGCGGATGCGGTCGAGCTGCGTCGAGCGGCGATCATTGCGATCGGTTCGCTTTGCGTGAACTTCAACGAACAGGAGCCGTTCGGCGCCGACGTTCGCGACCCCATCGCCAAGGCGCTGATGGGTTCGCTCGTTGGAGATCGGGACCCGCTCGTGCGCGGCTCCGCAGCCATTTCGCTCGGTCAGCTCGGCGGGCCCGCCGCCCGTCTGTTTCTCTTGCGCGTCCTCGCAAACGGCGGGACGGACGTGAGAGGAGCCGTCGCGATCGGGCTGGGCATCATCGGGGATGTAGAGGACGGTGCATCGATCGAGAAGCTGCTCGAAGACGAGACATCCCCGGCGTCCGTGCGCGCCGCGTCGGCGATCGCGCTGGGTTTGATCGGCGAGAAGCGCGCCGTGAAAGCGCTGACCAGCCTTGCGTCCGACGCGACCGACGTCGGCTTGAGGCGATCGTCGATGCTCGCCCTGGGCATGATGCGCGAGGCGTCGGCCGTTCCGCTTCTGACGAAGGTGATGCAGACCGGAACGCCTCCCGCGGTCGCGGCGGAAAGCGCCGCGGCTCTCGCGCTCGTCGGTTCGTCGTCGGCGCGCGCCGCCCTGCGCGACGGATATCGGAACGCATCCTCCATCGAGCTCCGCCTCGCGATCCTCCGCAACCTCGGACTCGTGCGCGATGCCGCCGCGAGCCCCATGCTCCGCGACGTCGTGGTTTCGGGCGTCGGGACGGAGGAGGATCAGGTGGAGGCGATCCATGCGCTGGGAATGCTCTACGATCGCAGCCGCGCGCCGGATCTCGCCTATTACTCGTGGGAGACGGACTTCGCACGTCCGGACTCCGTTCGCGCGCAGCTGCGCCAGTACCTGTAGCTCGCGGTCCGAGCGCTCGCCGAGGAGTCACCGCAAACGCTCGTGGACGTGCGCCTTGCATCCGGATATGATGGCGCGCACGAAATCCCGAGGGGGAGACGGTTCGGACGACGCGTGGCGAGTGACGGTCGAGATTCCCTCGGAGAAGGGAAAAGGATCGAATGCCGAGAATCGTTCTGAAAGACCGACTACAGTCGGCGTCCGGCGGGCCGCGCGAGGAAGAACTCTACTCGTCCCGCAACATCAGTCTCACGGTGCACTCGCTCGAATCGGGGCACTCGTCGAAGGAATCGACGAGCCGTTCGTTCACGCTCCTGTGTGCGATCGCGGGAGCCGCGTGGGTGACGCTCCGGGGCGAGCGCAGCGCTCTCGCGCCAGGGGACTCGGCGGCGATCGCGCCGGGGACGCGGTTTGCGTTCGGCGCGTCCGACGAATCGCTCGTCGTTGAAATCACCGCTCCGGGGCCGGGCGGAGAAACGGCGTCGACCGCCGGAAAGCTCGCAGGTCCGGAAATCACACGAGCTTCGGCCCTGTCGCCGTTTTCCCCCGAGCGCTTCGTGAAGCATCCGCTGCTCGACTCCCGCGAGGTCCGCTGCGACTACCTGCTGATGGAAGCCGGACAAGCGCTTCCCCCACACAACCTGCCATGCGACGTGGCATTCATCGTGAGAGAAGGCCGCGTTTCCGTCACGATGGGTTCGGACGAGGAAGAGGCTGCCCCGGGAGAGGTCATCGTCGTGCGCGCAAACGAGACGCGAGGCATCCGCGCCATCGAAAAGTCGATCGTCCTTCAAGCGGTGGCGCCGCGCCCGGGACCCGAAATGCGTCGCGAGGTCGCGGAGCTGGCCGCGCCGGAACCCCTTCGCGACGACGATTGACGGTTGGGAAGGGAGCGCGTGCTGCGCTCTCACCCTCGTTGCTCCGATCCGAGAACCCGAGGCGGCGCCGGTGCCCTCGGGATTCGATCATCGCCGTTGTCGCAGCGTGCGCGCCAATCGATCCGGGAAGTTCGTGATGATCCCGTCGACTCCTCGCGCCGCCATTCGCGATTGCTCGGCGCGCCCATCGACCGCGTAGATCCAGACGCGCTTTCCGCGTCGCGCTGCCGCAGCGATGACGGCCGCACTCGCTAGCGACTTCTGCAGCACGATCAGCGGCTCGGGTCGGCGCAGAGCGCGGGACACCTGGGCGGCTGGGGTACCCGAGCCGAGGATCAGCCCGGTGAGTGGCCACCGAAGGACTCGGTGGACGCGGTCCACGATGCTCGGTGAGAACGAGATGAGCGCCGCGTTTCGATGCCCCGTGCGCCGAAGGATCCGGACGATGTCCTGAACGAATCCCGGCGCATCTCCGTGGACTTTGATCTCGACGACGAGCCGTGCCGTCGGTGCCGCGTTCCCGAGCGTCTTTCGTCCGGCGACCGTAGCGAGCTCCTCGAGCGTCGGCACGGGCTCGCCCCGCGGACGAGCGGACGGCCCGATTCGAATTCGGAGCTTCCGAACGTCGGCCAGCGCCAGATCCTCGATGCGGCCGGAGCGACCAGCAAGCCGACCGAGCTCCGCGTCGTGGATAATCACGGGCACTCCGTCCGCCGTCGGGCGTACGTCGCACTCGAGAAAATCAGATCCCGCGGCGATGGCGGCACGAAACGAGCGCAGCGTGTTTTCGGGGAATCGCCCGGACGCTCCGCGATGAGCGACGATCAGCGGACGACCGGCGTGGCGGCGCAACGTCGTCACGGTTGAGTGGTCAATCGAGTGTCCCGTGTCCGCAGGTGGTGGAGGCTAGGGGATTCGAACCCCCGACCTCGACAATGCGAGTGTCGCGCTCTCCCAGCTGAGCTAAGCCCCCGTGCGGACGTGACTGGGTTAAAAGCGGGCAGAGAATACAGACTCGACGGCGGGGTGTAAAGAGAACGGTTCGCCCGATGCCGCGCGGTGCAGCCGGCCCGCTGGGCCGATATAATCCTGCGCTCGCGTTTCGGTTGACGTCGCATGAGGAGTCGCGAAAGGGAGCCTATGGACACGGAAGTGTGGAGACCGCTGTTGCACGACAACGGATCGAAGATCGTCTTTCTCGTGATGGACGGACTCGGCGGGTTGCCTCGTGAGGGTGACGGCTCCACCGAGTTGGAGGCGGCACGGACCCCGAATCTCGATTCGATCGCGCCGCGCTCGGCACTCGGCCTGTTCGACCCGGTCGGTCCCGGGATCACGCCCGGAAGCGGACCCGGGCACTTCGCACTGTTCGGCTACGACCCCGTCGAGAACACGATTGGCCGCGGCATGCTCTCGGCGATGGGCCTCGGGTTCGACGTGACGCCACGCGATCTGACAATCCGCTGCAATTTCGCGACGCTCGATCGCGAAGGGCGCGTCGCTGACCGTCGCGCCGGCCGCATTTCGACCGAAAAGAATCGCGAGCTGTGTACTCGCATTGCGCGCGCGATGAAACCGATGCCCGGAGTCGAGGTGTTCCTGGAGACGGAGGCCGAGCACCGGGCGCTCCTCGTTCTCCGTGGCGACGACTTGCACGAAGACGTCGCCGAAACCGATCCCGGCGTCACGGGCGAACTGCCCGTGGACCCAACCGCGAAGTCGCCGTCGTCGCGGCGCTCGTCGGAAGCACTCGTGCGCCTGCTCGCCCAGGTTCGGGAGATCCTCCGCGACGAGCCGCAGGCGAATTTCATCCTCCTTCGCGGCTACGCCCGTTTTCGAGCGTATCCCTCGATGCGCGAACGCTACGGGCTTCGTTCGCTCGCGGTCGCGGGCTACCCGATGTACCTCGGCATCTCGCGGTTGCTCGGCATGGACACGCACCGTGAAACGGGCGGCATCGCCGCCGAGTTCGACCGCGTCGCCGCGCTGATCAAGGACTTCGACTTTGCATTCTGTCACGTTAAGAAGACCGACTCGACCGGCGAGGACGGCAACTTCGACGCAAAAGTCCACGTGATCGAAGAAGTCGACGCCGCGCTGCCCAAGCTCTTGGCCGCGAAGCCCGACGTGCTCGTCGTCGCGGCGGATCACTCGACGCCGTCGCGGCTACGTGGACACTCGTGGCATCCCGTCCCGGTCCTCCTCTACGCGGCGACCGCCCGGTACGACCGCCTTGCGCGCTACACCGAGCGTCAGGCGGCAGCGGGTTCCCTCGGCCGCGGCCCGCTGAAGAACGTCATGTTGCTCGCCGTCGCCCATGCGGGGCGCCTGAAGAAGTTCGGGGCGTAGCATCGGATCCTTCCCGACCCGGCGCGTGCTTCAACGTGTCGGCGAGAAGGAAGCACTTTCCCTCCGGCGCCCAGGACGGCGAGACGATTCGACCCTTCACGCAGATCGTCCCGCGGTGCCCGCGCCCCGTCTTGCGGCGGAGCTGCGCGAGGTATTCGCTGTCTCGCCCCACGAGAATCGGCACGGATCGGTCAGTGAATTCCAGCAGATGGTCCGGTCGACCCTTCGTTCCGTGGGCCGTCTCGTGGCCGAACACGGAGGCCTTCACATGAACGTGAACGAGCGAGCCGAGCCATTTGCGCCCGCCGCCTTCGTAGTACTCGCGCCTTTCTCCGGCCGACAACACTCGCCGGTAGGACACCGTCGTCGATTGACCCTGTGCCAACCCGATCGACATGAATGCTGCGAGAGCCCATTGGAACATCGTCTTCCCGTTCATCGTCTTCACCCTCCATCGTTCGAGCTGCCATCGTCGATGCACCGATCCGAACGCCGACCTGCACGTCCCGTGGAATGAAGTCGTAAACGAGGACCGCGAAGTTACAGGCTCGTCCGGTTTTCTCGACAGGACGTCATCGTGCCCGTTCCATCGAGGGAGTGCGGAGCCGATTGGCGATTCGCGGCGCCGCGAGAAACCCACGGATTCCCGACAGCTTCGTCGCGTCGCTCCATCACGGCGCGGCCGACGATGGAATTGGTATCCGGGTTGCGAGTCGAGGCTCGAACGGTGAGGGATGACCAACGACGCCCGCGAGGGTGATTCACCAGGAAACGAGGACCGAATGATCTGCTTCTACGAAAACAGAAAGTACCCCCGATTGGATCGGTCCTATCCGATACAGCTCACGAGCGTCGGATCGGGCGGCGAGCGTGAACGCATCGCGGGCGCCGGCACGACGATCAACGTGAGCGCGCGCGGGCTCTATCTGGTGAACTACACGTATGCCGAGATCTTCAGGGGCATGACGTGCGACATTCTCATCACGGTTCCGAACGCGCTCGGGAATGCCCCCTACGTTTGTCCGATCAACCTCAGAGGCACGGGCCGCATCATTCGCGTCGATCATTGCTTCTCGGATCTCGTGTTCACACAGAAGGTCGCGCTGCAGTTGGCGCAGCCGCTTCAGTTCGACAGACCTTCGGCGCCTTGCGAGGAAACGCGCGCGGGACAGTCGTCCGAGGTTTGCTGAGGGGAAGACACCCCCGGGAACGCGTGCGGCCCGGGGGCGTCGAGAATGCGAAGGGACTACTTCCGGTATCCGAGATCCTTGACGATTCGAAGGACTTCCGACCAGGTCGGGAACGGCCGATTGTGCTTCCGCTTGTAGGCGTCGATTGCCCGGATGAACTCCAGATCGTCTGCCGTCATTCCTTCGTCATTGCGACGTCCGTGGCCTGGCACGGGCTTCTGTACGACGTTGTCGGGGTTCTCCATCATTCCGCCAGCCGACATGCTCTCTCCTTTCGGCGCCCGAAAGCGACGACGAGGCGCACCTTCTACCTTCGAGTTCGACCGCATGGGAGCCCGACGCGAAGCGACGGGCATCCGATCCCCTTCGAGTGTTGATGGCCCTCTGTATCGGTCGGGAGGGCGGAATTCTGGAAAGCAAATCTCTCGCGCGGGTCGCGGCGAAACGGCTCGATTCAGTTCGTGGCGCGTCCCGTAGTGAACACGGCTGCGATTCGCTCCGCCGACGGTGCTTCGATGAGCCCGCACTCGGTGACGATGCCCGCGATGAGAGCGGCCGGCGTCACGTCGAACGCCGGGTTCCACACCGGAACGCCCTCCGGCACGACGCGTTTCCCGGCCATCTGAGTGACCTCGCTCGCGTCACGCTCCTCGATCGGAATGAGGCCGCCGTGGGCTAGCGTGAGGTCGAACGTGGAGATGGGGGCGACCACGTAGAACGGGACGGCGTGTGCGCGCGCAACGAGAGCGAGCGAGTACGTTCCGATCTTGTTCGCGGTGTCGCCGTTTCGAGCGATGCGATCCGCGCCCACGAAAACCGCGTCGATCTTGCGCGACTTCATGAGGCTGGCCGCCATTCCGTCGGCGATGACCGTGACCGGGACGCCGGACTCGTGGAGTTCCCACGCGGTGAGCCGCGCGCCTTGCAGCAGGGGCCGCGTTTCGTCGGCGTAAACGGTGAAGCGCTTTCCTTCGTCCTTCGCCGCGTAGAAGACGGCGAGCGCCGTCCCGTAGTCCGCGGTCGCGAGCCCGCCCGCGTTGCAATGGGTCACGTAGGAACCGGAATCGCGCACCAGCCCACGGCCCACCTCGCCGAGCTTTCGACAGATGGCACGGTCTTCGTCGAGGATGCGCGACGCTTCCTCGAAGAGGCGGCGGCGCAGAGACGGCGCGTCGAGATGGCGCCCGCTCGCTGCGGCTCGCTTCATGCGGTTGAGAGCCCAGAAGAGGTTCACCGCAGTCGGTCGCGCGGTCGCGAGGGTGTCGCAAGTGCGCAACAACTCGGCTTCGAGATCCGCACCCGTTGCGGCGCTCGAATGCTGGATTCCGAGATACGCTCCGAACGCTGCTGCGACGCCAATGGCGGGCGCGCCGCGCACGGCGAGGCGCTTGATCGCGTCCCACATCGCGGCGGCCGTCCGGCACTCGACGATCCGATACGATTCCGGAAGAAGCGTTTGGTCGATGAGGTGCGCAGAGCCTTCCTCGCCGCCCTCCCAGGTGATCGTCGGGACCGGCACGATCAGGTTCTCGCGCGGCTCGCCGACGCGATCGCGGGGAGCGGCCGGCCGGTCAACCGTTCGTAGACTTCGAGATAGCGCGCCGCCGTTCGCTCGACGACGTCATCCGGAAGGGTCGGTGCAGGCGCCTTCTTGTCCCATGGAATCGACTCGAGCCAATCGCGCACGATCTGCTTGTCGAAGGAGCGCTGCCCGCGGCCTGGCTCGTAGTCGTCCTTCGGCCAGAAGCGCGATGAATCGGGCGAGAGCAGCTCGTCGATGAGGAGCAGCTCCCCCGTTCGACTCTTCCGACCGAACTCCATTTTCGTGTCGGCGATGAGGATGCCGCGCGACTCGGCGTACGCTGCGCAATCCCGATAGACGGCGATGGAGAGATCGCGAAGCTTCTCGGCGAGAGCGCGGTCGCCAAGGATCTCGACCATCCGATCGAACGAGATGTTCTCGTCGTGCCCGACCTCCGCCTTCGTCGACGGGGTGAAGAGCGGCTCGGGTAAGCGGTCGCACTCTCGAAGCCCCGGCGGCAGTCCGATGCCGCAGATCGACCGCGACTGTCGATACTCTTTCCACCCGGAGCCGGCGAGATAGCCTCGAACGACGCACTCGACGGGCAAGGCGTTGCATTTCAGCGCGAGAAGCGATCGGCCTTCGAGAATCGCACGGTGGGGATCCAGCGAGTGCGGCATTCGGTCGACGTCCGTCGTCACCACGTGGTTCGGCACGATGCGGCGCGTGCGCTCGAACCAGAACTCCGATAGCGCATTCAGCACCTTGCCCTTGAACGGGATTCCGTTCGGAAGGACGACGTCGAATGCCGAGATGCGGTCGGTCGTGACGAGCAGGAGGTGCTCGCCCAGGTCGTAGACGTCGCGGACCTTGCCGCGCCGCGCCAGCGGAATGCCCGCGAGCGTCGTTTCGCGAATGGGAGACTCCGAGGTCGAGAGTTTCATGTCGTCTCACTCCGTGCCGTGATCGTGCGTTGGAAGCGTCGAGGCGTTCACTCGAAAGTGAGGCTTGCGGGAAGATATCAAGGGGTGGAGGCTTCGACCAGGAGGCGCTTGAATCGAGGACGATGGCCGGTATCATGCAGCGCGATGAAAGGGATCCGACTCGCTCCGGTTGCGCTGATCGCCGCGCTGATCGCCTTGCCTGCGTGCCAGGCGACCAAGGCGGTGACGGAGCCGATCACGTCCGCGGCAGCCGGGTTCGGCGAAGCGCTCGGGCTGCAAAGCAGCGACATCGAGAACGCAATTTTGCCCGCAACGGGCGGGTTTCAGGTCATTCAGAACCGACAGCGCTTCCGAAACCCGCGAACCGAGCGCGAGGCGATCGACGAATTGCGCGCGCGCCGCCAGACGCTCTTGAGGCAGATTCACTAAACCCCGTGTCGCTTCCCCCGACCGATCGTCCTTCCGGGGGACCCATGATCGACGCGTTGCAAAGGCTACTCCGAGCCGTCGAGCGACGCGGCCGCACGGTCCTTTTCCTTCGATCCGGCGCCCGCACGTTCGCGGCGCTCGCTCCATGTGCCGCGCTCGTGTCTTTGCTCTTCGCGCTTTTCGGGCCTGCGTTCGTCGGGACGGCCCGACCGCTCGGGCTAGCGCCCGCGATCACCTCGATCGCCGTCTCGTTCGCCGCGGCGCTCGTGATCGGGGTCGTCGAATCTCGTCGGCCGCCCCGCGGTGCGTGGATCGCGGGCGCGGACGCCGCGCTTGCACTCGAGGGGCGCCTCGACGCGGGTGCCGCGATTCTCGCAGGCCGCTCGACGAGTCGATTCGCGCCGCTCGTCCTCGCGGACGCCAATGCTCGCACCGAGCGCCTCCGCGCGCGTGGAGCGATTCCGCCGCCGCGCATCGGCCGGGCTCTCGCCGTGGGCGCGGTCGCGATCGCAATTGCGTTCACGTCGGGTCTCGTTCCGCCGGTCCGGGCGGCCGCTCCGTCGCGCGGGGACGAGATTGCATCGCAACCCGCGGTGCAAAAGGATCCGCCCGTCCGGTCGACGCCGCCAGGGCGCCCGGAGTCGCAGGAGCCGCCGGCGATCCCTCTCACGCGGCCGCCGACGCCAGAGCCCGAGCCGCCGCGCGTCGAACCCGACCCCGAGCCGCCGCCTCCCCGACCCGAGCCGCAGCCCCAGGGCGGCAACGAACCGGATCCGCTCGGCCCTCCGCCGCCGACACGCGAAGAGGGGCTCGATCCGAAATTCCTGGAGCCGCTGATCGGCGAAGGCGAGCTTCGCGAGAAGGACGCTTTCACGACGGAGCCCGATGCGGGGACGCGCACCGCGAAGCCGCTCACTCCCGAAGAGCTTCGCCGTCTCTTTCCCGAGATCCGGAAGCGCGCCGAGGCCTCGCTGCCGAGGCAGGCTTTCACCGACGAAGAACGTCGCGTCGTCATGGAGTACATGAAGTGGGTGCCGCGCTGATGCCGGAACGACCGGCGGCCGATCTTCTCGATCCGCGATTCCTCAAGAAGCTCGATTACTTGAACGTCGTCGCCAAGAAGCTCTTTTCGGGAGCGTTTCGCGGGGAACGCGAGAGCCGAAAGCGGGGCGCGGGAACGCTGTTCGCGGATTACCGGCGTTACGCGATGGGGGACGATCTTCGGTATGTCGATTGGAACGTCTACGGCCGACTCGACGCGCTTCACGTGAAGCTTTTCGAGGCGGAAGAGAGCCTCGAGTTGGTTCTGCTCCTCGACCTCAGCCGATCGATGGACTTCGGCGCCCATCACAAGGGGACGGTTGCCAAGCGCGTCGCGGCAGCACTCGGATACATCGGCCTCTCGAACCTGGACGCGGTGCGAGTGTGGGTGCTTCGCGGCGGCGCGGCCGAGAACGAGTTCTGGGCCAAGGGCAAGCCCGCGACCACGGATCTGCTGCGGTTTCTCGCGCCGCTTCCGTGCGAAGGGACGACGGATCTGTATCGCGCAACGGTGCCTGCCGTGGCTCGCGTCCACAAGCGAGGCGTCGCCATCGTCGTGTCGGACTTTCTCGACGCCGCGTACGCGAAGGCGCTGAAATTCCTCCTCTATCAGAAGTTTCAAGTGTACGCGATCCACGTCGTGGACCGGCTCGAGTGGCGACCCGAGGTCGAGGGAACGCTCCGCCTCGTGGATCTCGAGTCCGGCGAACATCGCGACGTCGAAGCCACGCCGAGCCTCCTTCACCGATACCGCCAGGCGTTCGAGCGCCGCGCGCGAGAGCTGGAGCGCTTCTGTCTCGCCAGTGAGATCGGTTATTCGCGAGTGCCGACGGACGTGGCGTTCGACGTGGCGGTGCTGAGACTCTTGCGGAAGGGTGGCGTGCTCCGGTGAGTCGATGCAGGGACTGAAATTCGTCGACCCGTCGGCGCTGTGGATGCTCGCGGCCGGCATCGCCATCGTGGTCTTGTACTTCGTGCGCCGACGCCACCGACCGCTCGACGTGCCGTCCCTCGCGCTTTGGATCGAGGCCGCGGTGGCCGAGGCGCCTCGACTCCAGGCCCGCCGCATCCGATCCGTGCTGAGCCTCCTCGTGGAGCTGGCCGTCGTCGCGGCTGCGGTGCTCGCGCTGGCTCGTCCGTTTCGACCGATCGTGCTGCCGGAGACGCGGACGTTCGCCGTCGTCGTCGACGTTTCTCCGTCGCTCGACGTTCGCGTCGGCCAGAACGGCGAACGGAGACTCGATCGGGCCAAGTCGGCGATCCGGCGATTCGTCGTCGGGCTCGCTCCGGGAGACTCGGCGCTCGTCCTCACCTCGGAGCACGGGGGCGCCGTGATCGCGCCGCTCGGGACCGCGGTTCCTGCCGCGATCGCGGCGATCGACGCTCTCCACGTCTCGGTCGAGTCGGATCCGCTGGCCGCCGTCGATCGCGCCGCGTCTCTCGTCCGCGACCGATCGGGAGAGGTGGTGCTCGTCACGGATCTCGCGAGCGTGGCGTCGCGAGAAGCGAGCGCGCGCTCGGCGGTGCGGACGATTCCGGTCGTCGACGATGCGACGAACGTCGGGATCGTGAAGCTGGACGTCGAAGGCGGCCGCGGAGCGCCGCGATCGCTTCGCGTCACCGTGGCGAATTTCGGCGACCGAGCCGCCGCGCGAACGGCTCGGCTCGTCGAAGAGGATCGGCCCGATCGCCTTCTCGGAGAATCGCCCGTTTCCGTCGACGCCGGAGCCGAAGCGTCCGTTGTGCTCGCTGTTCCCGACGACGCAGCCGGTGCGGTTCGAGTCTCGCTGGATCCGGGCGACGCGTTCACGGCGGACGACGTGGCGCTCGTCGACGTGCCGCGCGCGGCGGGCCTGCGAATACTGGTGCTGGCGCGCGAAGAGGCGAGTGCGCCGTTGCGCGCGGCTCTTCGTTCGCTCGAGGGCGTCATCGACTATCCTCGAAGCTCCGTCGCGTCGCCCGAGCGTTACGCCGAACTGCGACGAGGATTCGACCTTGCCATCTTCGATCGCTGCCCGCCGCCGGTGGCGCTACTTGGCCCGGCGATCATCGTCGGTGCGGAGTCCGCGCCGGCGCCGATTCGAGCGGTGGGGACCATCGCCGACGTCGGCGTCGTCGAGTCGTCGCGGGAAGATCCGATCACGCGCACTCTCGATTTCGAAGGCCTTCGCGTGGGCCGTTCGCGGCAACTCGACGTTCCGAGCGACGGGTCGACGTCCGTGCTCCTTCGTGGCGGAACCGAACCGCTGCTCGTCTTGTCGCGGGGTCGGGTGCCCTTCGCGGTCCTCGCGTTCTCTCTCGAAGAAAGCGACTCGAATCTCTGGCTGCTGCCGGCGTTCCCGTTGCTGGTCGGCCGCCTCGCCGAGGCCCTGGCGGTCGATGGTTTACGATTGACGCCTCGCCTCCATCCCGGGGACGTCGTCGACCTCACGAAGCAGCTCGGTCCCGGACATCGATCGTCCTTGCTCGCGGATTCCGGGGGTCGAACCGTTGCCACGCTCGAAACCCGAGGGCGGGTTCCGTGGATTCCACCCGGGATCTTTCGACTTCGTTCCGCGAGCGGAGAGGGTGCTCGCCCGTCGGGGTCTGCGGTCATCGTCGACCTCGAGCGAAGGGAGTTCTCGGACATTCGCTGTGGTCGACCGGCGGCTTCACTTCCGACGACCGAGCCGAGATTCAAAGAGGGACGGCAAGAGCTGTGGATCCTCTTTGCGACAGCCGCTCTTGCGCTGTTGGCGCTCCACTGGTTCGTCTTCGGAACCGGCTCGCCGAGACGTTAGCGAGAGGTGCCGATTCACGCACAGGGAAAACGCTTGGCCCGTCCGAATCGCCGTGATAACGTGCTGCGCTTTCACCTTTCCAATGAGCGCCGGAACCGTCGTTTTCCCGCACCTCCGCCAATGCGCGGGGCGGGCTTTCCTGCGGCGTGAGCGCGAGTGCTTCGACGGGCGCACAGAATCGGCGACCTTTCGTGACGGACGCCGCGAGTCGTCGCCTTTCCTGAGGAGAAACAACCATGGATGACAAGATCGTCGGCTTCGGCATCACGTTCGATGACGTCCTGCTCGTGCCGGCCCTGTCTGACGTCGTCCCCAAGGATGTAGTAACGCAGACGCAGTTCACGCGGACGGTATCGATCAACATTCCAATCACCTCTGCCGCCATGGATACCGTCACCGAGGCCGGGCTCGCGATTGCGCTCGCGCAGGAAGGGGGCATCGGCATCATCCACAGGAACTTGCCGATCGACGCGCAGGTGCGCGAAGTGGACAAGGTGAAGCGCTCCGCGAACGGCATCATCCTGGATCCCATCACGCTTCCACCGAACGAGACCATCGGAACGCTGCGGCGCCTGATGGAGGAGAACCGCATCGGCGGCGTGCCGATCGTGGAGGAGAAGAACCGCCTCGTCGGCATCCTCACGAACCGCGACCTTCGCTTTCATCGAAATCCCCAAACTCGCATTGCCGAGGTGATGACGAAGGAGAACCTCGTCACCGCGCCTTTCGGCACGACGCTCGAAGAGGCAAAGGAGATCCTTCACCGGCACAAGGTCGAGAAACTGCTGCTCACGGAGGGTCGTGATCGAACCCTGCGCGGACTCATCACGATCAAGGACATCAACAAGATGGAGGCGTTCCCGAAGGCGAGCCGCGACGAGCACGGCCGGCTGCGCGTGGGCGCGGCCGTGGGCGTTCGGGACTACGAGCGGGTTCACGGCATGATCGCGGCAGGGGTCGACGTCGTCGTCGTCGACACGGCGCATGGGCATTCGACGAACGTCATCGAGACCGTGAAGGAGATCAAGAAACGCCACGACATCTCGGTCGTCGCGGGCAACGTCGCGACGGCGGCCGGCACTCACGACCTGATTGCGGCGGGCGTCGATGCGGTGAAGGTCGGGATCGGCCCGGGCGCCGTGTGCACGACGCGCATCGTCGCCGGGATCGGCGTTCCGCAGATCACCGCGGTGTGGGAGTGCGCCCGAGAGGCCAACAAGTCGAACATCCCGATCATTGCAGACGGCGGCATCCGGTATTCGGGCGACATCGTGAAGGCCATCGCCGCCGGCGCGTCGAGCGTGATGATCGGATCGCTGTTCGCCGGCGTCGAAGAGAGCCCCGGCGAGATGATCATCTTCAAGGGAAGGTCGTTCAAGTCGTTCCGAGGCATGGGTTCGACCGGCGCGATGATGGCCGGCAGCAAGGACCGCTACGCGCAGTCCGAAGTCACCGACCGCGAGAAGCTCGTGCCCGAAGGCGTCGAGGGGCGCGTGCCCTACAAGGGCTCGCTATCGGCGTACGTTTACCAGCTCGTCGGCGGCCTTCGCGCGGCGATGGGATACTGCGGCGCCCACGACATCGACCATCTCCGCAAGAACTCCCGGTTCTTGCGTGTCTCGCACGCGGGTCAGATCGAGAGCCACCCGCACGACATGATCATCACGAAGGAAGCGCCGAACTATCGCGTCGAGTCACCCGGACTGGACTCCTGATCATGAACCCGGCAAGTCGCGAAACAGTCGCGGTCATCGATCTCGGTGCGCAGTACGCGCAGCTCATCGCTCGCCGCGTTCGCGAGGCGGGAGTGTGGAGCGAAGTCTACCCATGCACGGTGAAGCCGGAGGATCTCGAGCGGCTCGGCGTCCGCGCCGTGATCCTGTCCGGTGGTCCCGCGTCGGTCTATTGGGAGAATGCGCCGCGAGTCGACGAGCGCATCTTTCGGATGGGGCTGCCGGTGCTCGGCATTTGTTACGGCTTGCAGCTCATGACCCAAGCGATGGGCGGCGAAGTCGTGAAGGCCGACACGCGCGAATTCGGACGGGCGACCCTTCACGTCGGAAAGAACGGCGGAGAACTGTTCGCCGGGCTTCCCTCCGAGATGACCGTTTGGATGAGCCACGGCGACTCGGTGCGGGGCGTCACGGCGGACTTCGAGCGCATCGCGTCCACGGTCGATTGCCCGAATGCTGCCCTGAGTCACCGGAGCCTGCCGCTCTTTGGAATTCAGTTCCATCCCGAGGTCGCGCACACGCCGCGCGGCAAGGACGTCATCCGCAATTTCCTGTTCCGCATCGCCGGCCTTCGCGGTGGCTTCGCCATGGAATCGTTCGTCGAGGACGCGATCGCGCAGATTCGCACGAACGTCGGAAACGGCAACGTGATCTGCGGGTTGTCGGGCGGCGTCGATTCCGCGGTCGTCGCGGCGCTCGTCCATCGAGCCGTTGGATCGCGCCTTCACTGCATCCTCGTGGACAACGGACTGATGCGAGAAGGGGAGATCGATCGAGTCGTCGAGACGTTTCAAGGCCACTTTCACGTCGACCTCCACGTGGCTCGCGCGGCCGACCGCTTCCTATCGCGTCTCGAAGGCATCGTGGATCCCGAGGAGAAACGCAAGCGCATCGGCCACGAGTTCATCGAGGTCTTTTCCGAAAAGGCGAAGGAGATCGAGGGCGCCGAGTTCCTCGCGCAGGGGACGCTCTATCCCGACGTCATCGAAAGCCACTCGGCGTTCGGCGGGCCGTCCGTGACGATCAAGACCCACCACAACGTCGGCGGTCTTCCGGACAAGCTGCATTTCAAGCTCGTGGAACCGCTGCGGATGCTCTTCAAGGACGAAGTGCGCGAAATCGGCAAGACTCTCGGGCTCCCCGACGAGATCGTGT
>JACOTG010000004.1 GCA_016178505.1 Planctomycetota bacterium | reverse complement strand
GCCCGAAGGCGGCGACGCCGGAGCACACGGGCTTCGCGGCGAGTACTTCGACAACAAAACGCTCGAGGGCGCGCCGAAGATCGTGCGCGTCGCCCCGAGGATCGACTTCGACTGGGGGATCGGCTCGCCCGGCGAAGGAGTGCCGGCGGATTTCTTCTCGGCGCGCTGGACCGGCAAGCTCGTCGTGCCCGAGACGCGCGCCTACGAGCTGACGGCGTCGACCGAAGACGGCGTTCGGCTCTGGATCGACGGCATCAAGCTCGTCGACAGCTGGGTGAATCGCGGGCGCACCACCGATCGCGTGACCGTGAAGCTCGAGGCCGATCGGCCGCACGACTTGCGCGTCGAGTACTACCAGAACCGCGGCACCGCATCGGCGACGCTCGGGTGGGACTGGCACCCGGGCGGCGGCGACGAGATGACCGTCGCGGCGGTCGAGGCCGCGAAGAAGTGCGACGCGGCCGTCGTCGTCGTGGGCATCGACGAGGGCGAGGGGCGGGACCGCTCGATCCTCGACCTGCCGACCGCGGAAGAAAAACTGATCCTCTCCGTCGCGGAAACCGGAAAGCCCGTCACCGTCGTGCTCGTCGGCGGCAGCGCCGTGACGATGAGCCACTGGATCGAGCACGTCTCGGCGATCGTCGAAACATGGTACGCGGGCGAGGAGGGCGGCAACGCGATCGCCGACGTCCTCTTCGGCGACGTGAATCCCGGCGGCCGCCTGCCGATCACGTTCCCGCGCTCGGTGGGGCAAGTGCCGCTCCACTCGGATCCGCGTCCGACCGGCCGTGGCTGGGACTACTCCGACGCGCCCGGCACGCCGCTCTTTCCGTTCGGCTTCGGGCTCGGCTACACGACCTTCGAGTACGGAACGCTCGCGATCTCACCCGCGACGATCGGGCCGGCGGGACATGCCACGGTGTCCGTCGACGTTAAGAACACCGGCTCGCGACGCGGCGACGAAGTCGTGCAGCTCTACGTCCACGACGAGGTCGCGAGCATCGTGCGTCCCGTGAAGGAGCTGCGCGCGTTCCGCCGCATCACGCTCGAGCCGGGCGAATCGAAGCGCGCGACGTTCGACCTCGGCCCCGCCGATCTTGCGCTCTGGAATGCGGAGATGAAACGCGTCGTCGAGCCGGGCGCTTTCAAGGTGACGGTCGGCGGCTCGTCCGCGGACGTCCGCGCCGAGGGAGTGCTGACCGTCCGGGCCGCGGGCGGCGAGTGATCCGTCAGTCCAGGTGCGCGCGCATTCGCGTTCCCTGGGCATGGGAGAGCGCGATCTCTGCTGCGGATATCGAGCGTGGGAACAGAGTGCCTCCGAGGTGCGAGCTGTGGATGCTCGCGCCGTCCATCAACGCGTCGCTGAGATCGACGCCGCGCAAGTCCGCGTCACGCAGATAGGCGCCCTTCAGGTTCGCCCTACGGAGGTTCGTCTTGCGGAGGTCGATCATTCGTAGATCGCCGTTCTCGAGGTTCGGCGCCGTCGTCTCGGCGATTCGATTGAACTCGTCGAACTTCTCGTCGCGAAGGAGTCGAATCCACTCGTTGTCGCGAATGAGCGCCATCGTCAACGTCTCCTTTCCCAATTGCATCGGGCGGTCGCGCTCACGTCCGCTCGGGCGCGAGCCATCTCCATAGGTTTCGACTTGAAACGGCTCGGAGATTGAGACCCATTGCGATTTCGCGGCGAGCATTTCGAGTAGGCGTGCGGAGCCAGTGACAACTCCGGCGGGTGATTCCCCACTCCCTCGCGCGCACGGCATCGAGATCCGTCTTGGCTCCTAGCGATTCCCCGTGCCGTTCGCTCGGCCGAGCCGCGGTGGCAGGCGCGTCCCCCTCGATGGGGAGGGCGTGATCTCGGCGGCGGCGATCGAGCGCGGCGAGAGCGTGCCGCCGATGTGAGAGCGATGAATATTCGCGCCGTCCAATGGAGCGGTGCGTCGAGTAAAATCGCGTCTCATTCGGAGGACGAGCATGTGCGCGCGATTCACGTTGATGATGCCGAGCTGGCAGGACGTCTGGAAGCTCCTCCAGTTCGAGTACCGTGAGGAAGACGCGGCCGCGTACCGCCCGCGCTACAACATCGCGCCGACGAGCCAGCACTGGGTGCTGTTCCGCGCGAACGACAAGCGGATGATGACGCGCGCGAAGTGGGGGCTCATTCCGCGCTGGTCGAAAGACGCGAAGCTCGCGTCGCGCATGATCAACGCGCGCCTCGAGACCGTTGCCGAGAAGCCGGCGTATCGCAGCGCGTTCAAGGATCGCCGCTGCATCGTGCCCGCCGACGGGTTCTACGAATGGACTGGCCCCGAAGGCGATCGCCAACCCCTGTGGATCCACCCGAAGGAAGGCGGGCTCCTCCTCATCGCCGGGCTCTACGAGGACTGGAACGATCCCGCGAACGGCCCCGTGCGTACGTTCACCATCGTGACGCGCGACGCGGAAGAGCCGATACGAGCCGTGCACGACCGCATGCCGCTCCTGGTGCGCGACGACGCCGTCGATGCGTGGATCGGGCCTGGGACACCGGATGCCGCAGCGCTGGCGATGCCGACCGAGGCGCTCGACCTCCGCCGCGTCTCGAAGCGCGTGAACTCGCCGCGCGTCGACGAGCCGTCGCTCGTCGAGCCCATCGCATGAGCGCCGACGATCGCGCGAACCGCGAAGGCCCATCGCCGGAAGGCGCGACGTCGGTTCGCCGGTTGCACAACGACTTCGGCGAGCTTCGCGGGCTGTCGATCTGGCTTCGGAGGTTCGCGACCCGAAACGCCATCGACGTCGAAACCGTGGCGAGCCTCGAGCTGTGCGTTCACGAGATGGTCACGAACGTGATCGACCACGCGTATCACGACGACGAGCTCCACGAGATCGTCGTTCGTCTCCGCGCTTCCGCCGACGAAGTCGTCGCCGCCGTGGAGGACGACGGCGAGCCGTTCAATCCGGTCGAGGCTCCACCGCGGCCGAGACCCACGACGCTCGACGAGGCGACCGTGCGCGGCTATGGCATTCCGATCCTTCGCGCGCTGGCGCAACGCTTGGAGTACTCGCGCGTCGACGGTCACAACCGATTCTCGCTCGCCGTCCGCCGGCGCGGCACGCGCTGACTCCGCGCGACGCGGATGCGTCGCGCGCGTCACGGCGTCGCGAACCGAACCGCACGCGCGTCGTTCGTTCACACCTTTCGTGGCGAGCCGCCGCAAACTATCATCCGCGAGATGTTGAAGCCGGACGCGCGCGAACTCCGCATCATGTGGAAGCAACTCGTCATCGCCGCCATCGTCGCGATCGTGTGCGGAATCGTCTGGCTCGTCTTCGGTTTTCGCGCGAAGACGCCGACACCGCGCCCGCCGACCGCGCCCACGGCCCCCGAGGCGTCGCCGAAGCACAGCAGATCCCCGAAGACGCCGGAGACCCGTCCCGTCGAATCCGCGTCCGCGCCGATCGATTCGCTTCCGAAAGACCGTCGGGTTGCGTTCGTCGTGACCGATCGTGCGGGGCTCCCGGTCGAATCGCCACGTGCTGAAGCGGCCGGCGCGCGATACGGGCCGATCGATACACGGGGCACGTTTGCGATCACGGTCGACGGCGACGCGCGCGAGCTTCGCGTGACGGCCGCGGGGTACGTTCCCGAAGTCCGCGAGCTTTCCGCGGCGGCGCGCGACGTCGACCTCGGCACGATCGCGCTCTCGAGCACGTCGATGCTTCGCGTCACGGTTCGCGACGACCGCGCCGCTCCGATCGCCGGCGCCGAGGTGTGGGCGAGCGAGGCGAACGTGCGTCCGCCGTCGCGCGATCCGAACTCGGCCTTCGCGCTCCTCGGAAAGACCGACGCGAACGGCGAACTCGCAGCGAGCCT
>JACOTG010000003.1 GCA_016178505.1 Planctomycetota bacterium | reverse complement strand
GCCGACCTTGCGCTTGCGCGTGCAGAACCGGCAGTACATCGGGCACTGATTCGTGACGAGGAGCAGAGCACGATCGGGGTACCGATGCGTCAGGTTCGGCACCGGCATGTTTCCGTCTTCGTTCAGCGGGTCGTCGTCGTTCGTCGTGTCCTCGAGCTCGCTCAGGGTCGGTACCGCCTGTCGAAGAATCGGATCTCCGATTTCCTTTGCGAGCTTCATGTAGTAGTCGCTGATGCGCATGGGGTACTCCGACACCACGCGAGCGACGTCCTCTACGTTGACGTCGAGGTGCTTCGAGAGTTCTTCAGCGGTGGTGACACTCGTGCGGATGAGACGACGCCATTCTTCGTCCATACAATCTCCTTGGCCCCAAAGAGCCAGACGAGCCATCAGGCGAGAAACCGTTCTCTGCCTGTTCCCCCGCAGCGGCCGAGCACCCAGACGATGCACGCGGTGCGCTGCGTCCAACCGTTTCGATTCGATTACCGCCGCGCCGAGCGACGGCCTCGCCTTAGGACCCGTGAAAAACTAATCGAGTCGAATCGCCGTTGCGATTCGACTCTCGCGGCGTCTTGCCGGGTCTTATCGCGCGGGGTCGATCGGCTTTGCCGATCAACCGAAAGCCCCGCATTCGCGGGGCTTTCGGCCTCGTTGCTCCTCGTCGACGACCCTCCAGGTCGCCTCCTCGTCGCGCCTCGCCCCGCACGAAAATCCCTCGGCAACACGCTCACGTTATTTTTTCACGGATCCTCATCCCACCACTTTCGCGACGTCGGCACTCCGCAGAGACGAGCGGTTCGTCCGCAGGGCGCCTTCGATCACGTGCTCGAGCAGGTCCGGATACGTCATGCCGGCTACGAGCGCGGCACGAGCGAACCCGGCATCCGGAGAGAGGTCCGGATTGGGATTGACCTCCAGTACGAAAGGACTCGATTGACGATCGAGACGGAGATCGACGCGGGTATAGCCCGTGCAACCCATCGTCTCGTACGCGCAAAGCGAGACTTCCCGCACCCGCTCCGCGACGTCCGGCGATAGCGGCGCCGGGCACACGGGGACGGATTTTCGGAACGCCTCGCTGGTGATGCTCCACTTTGCGTCGTAGCTCAAGATCTTCGGCCAGCCATCGCGGTAGGCCGTGAAGTCGATTTCCGCGATCGGAAGCACTCGCCGCTCTTCGCCGGTCTCGAGGATCGCGACGTTGAGCTCGCGCCCGTCGACGTACTCCTCGACCAGCGCGCGGCCCCCGAATCGATCGCAGACGCTTCGGACGCGCTCCTCGAGCGCGGGCCGGTTGCTCACGACGCCGTCGAAGTCGATACCGACGCTCGCGTCTTCGCCAACCGGCTTCACGATCAGGGGGAACCGAAGCTCCGCGACGTCGAAAGGCTTGGCCGACGAGAAAACCCGATGGCGCGGCGTCGGGATCCCGCGCGCGGCGAGGAGCGCCTTCGCCCGTTCCTTGTCCAGGCACGCGCCGAGGGTCATCGGGCCGGAACCCGTGAACGGCACCCCCATCAGCTGGACGAGCGCGGTGACGTGCACTTCCCAGATCGCCTCGCCTCGGATTCCTTCGCAGAGATTGACGATCACGTCGGGCGCCACCGCGTCGATCGTCCCCACGAAACGAACGACGTCTTCGTCCACGGGTGCCGTGACGACGTCGTGGGACCGCGATCGAAGCGCGTCGCGGATCGATATGAGGGGAACGTCGAGGTCCGGGCGCCCCGCTTCGGATGGGGAGTCCGCGCCGTCCACGACGCACGGATCGTGAATGATCAGAACCTTCAAGGCATCATCCCCGCGTCGTGATCGCACAGACTGGCCATCAATGCCCGTCCGCGCCAAACACGGCACATGCCTGCGTCCGCGAGTCGCCTACGAAAAAAGGCGACGATGAAGCCTCATCGTCGCCGCTGGCGCTCTCGCAACGGAGAGACCGCCCTCCGCTCTCTTCAGGGATCCCAGAAACCGAGTCAGCGTTCATGGGTGGAGGCGGGACTTTGAATCCGCCTCCCTCGATCTGCCCGCGATTGAATCCATCGCCGGCGAGTGACCAACTGGAGCCGATTCCGTCACAACGCGCTCTGCGAACCGCCGATTGCCGAGCGCCTCGAATGGGTCGGCAGTATATCACGACTCGTTTCTTGCCAAAGAACCTCCGATTTTTTTTCGCATCAACGATGACCGCTCGGTGATTGCCCGTCGATCGAGGGCGATTTTTTTGCCGCGACGTCGCGTCTACCCCCGTTATATTCGAACGACATGTGTGACGGACGGCGCTGGCAAGCGGCTTCGATGTTCGCGCTCGCACTTTTTTCGGGGGCGTGCACACGATTGCCGGGACGGTCGCCGGGCGCGAACGTCGTTCTTGTGTCGATCGACACGCTGCGCGCGGGCGCCCTCGGTTGCTTCGGCGAGACGCGACCGACGTCGCCGGCGCTCGATTCGTTTGCGAGCGAGGCGCTCGTGTTCCGGCGCGCCTACTCGCAAGCGGGCCTGACGGCACCGTCGCACATGAGCCTCATGACGTCTCTCTATCCAACCGTGCACAAGGTCAGCAACTCGAACCGTGGTTTGAAGAAGCCCGCACAAGCGAACGGCGACAAGATCGCGCGGCGGCGACTCTCGTCCGGTGTGCCGACGCTGGCGTCGTGCTTGCGGGCCGCCGGATATCGAACGGGCGCGTTCGTGGGCGGCGGCAACGTCAATTCGGAGATCGGATTCGACCAAGGCTTCGAAATAATGGACGACGACGCGAAGAGGGGTACGAACGGAAACCAGGAGAACGACTTCGACCCGAGCCACGCGATGGCGTGGGTCGAGGCACATCGCAACGAGAAGTTCTTCTTGTTTCTCCACACCTACATTCCGCACGCACCGTACTTGCCCCCGCCGCCGTGGGATCGCGCATTCGATCCCGACTACACGGGTGCCATCGCGAGCAATCGACTCGCGTTCTACGCCGAGCCCAGCGCGAGCAGCCAAGAGCGCATCGATCGCTATTGGAAACCCGTGAACGTGAAGGATCCGCGCGACGTCGCTCACCTGCGGGCGCTCTACGCCGGCGACGTCCGCTATGCCGACGATTCGATCGCGCAAGTCTTCGCAGAACTCCGCCGCCTGGGTGTGTGGGATCGCTCGATCGTCGTCGTCGTGTCCGATCACGGCGAGGAATTCCTCGAGCACGGCAAGTTTCAGCATTCGGGCGAGCTCTACGAAGAGCTGGTGCACGTTCCCTTGCTGATCCGGTTTCCGAATCCCATCCCGCGGTCGATCGAGCAGCCCGTTCGACTGCTCGACGTGATGCCGACCGTGCTCGACTGCGTCGACGCGCCGATCCCGCGCGAGGCGCAAGGCCGTTCTCTCCTCGCGTGCCTCGAGGGTCCGCTCGCACCCGTTCCCATCGTCAGCGAGACCGTGCTCCGGTGGGAAGCGCCGCCGGGCGACGACGCCCTCGCGTGGAAACCGGTCGATCTATACCGCGCGGTTCGCGACGGCGGCTTCACGTACCTACAGAGAATCGTGGCGGCGAAGATTCGGCGCGAGGAACTCTACGACGACGCCACGGACCCAGCGGAACGTCACGACCTCGCATCGGACTCCGCACAGAAGGCCCGCCTCGTCCGATTGCGCAAATTCGTCTACGGTCACGAAGAGGAATGCCGGCGACTCGCGGAACAGTACGACCAGAACGGAGCCAAACGAGTGTTCCTTTCCGGGAAGCAGGAGGAAGCACTCGAGGCGCTCGGTTACGCGAAATAGCTCCACCCTGGAACCCGCATAAAATCTAGCCTCCCGGTCGGCGCGTGTTCTTTTTCTCGATTTGACAGGCTGAAGGTCTGGGCTATACTCCCGGCGCTTCGCTCGACTGAACGCTCGCCCTTCGCCACGGGTGATCGACGATCGGCGAAGCGAACCATGCAGGGTGTTCGAGTCGTACGCATCCCTGACGACCGGCGCGACCCGCGCCGGCCCCGCCCGGAAGCACCCAGTCGCAGCACCTGCCGCGAGTCGGACTCCGTAACGGATCAGGTTGGCGTCGAGCCGGATCGACCCGTGCTGGCGCGGCACGCGACCTCGCCGCCTCGCGGACGAGAGTCACGCTGCCGCATTGACATCCGATTGGCCACACCGATCTACGCGATCTTCATGCTGAACTCCTCTCTCCCAACCGCGGGGGACCTTCCTCGAGTTCCTCTGCGGGACAGCGCCACCGGGGTGACGGGGACCCTCTAGCCGGGGTCCCCGTCGCCGCCCCGGTTTTCCGTTTCTCGCGAAACGTACAATCGGTGCCCCTCTACCCAGAGATCGGAGGGCCCCGCCCGTGGTCGATCGGACGAAGCGACGTCGCGCGCTTTGGAGAGTCCTCTTCTACGCACCCCGCGGCCGTTCCTCCATCGACTCCTCGTCGAGTTGAGCTCACGGGGGGAATCGCCGGCCATCGAACGAAGGGACGACGAGCGCCTTCGACTCGAGAAGCTCACCGACTGGCGAGGGTCTCTCAATTCGGGCGGTCGCGGAGGGCGTCGAACCCGCAATCGCCGGCGCTGACGCTGCGGTTCAGGATCGTTGTCCATCGATCCGATGTGTTGTATACCCGTGCGCTTTGCCCCGACCCATCCAGGCGTCAAACGAGCGCGCGCTCGGGAACGAGCCGTCGCCGGCTCGGGTCGCGAGGCTGCGGAGGTCCGAGATGGGAGTCGAAGTCCCTCCTTCGTCCGACGCGGGGATGGACGAACTGCCTCCCGACAAGAGCACGAGCGGCATCCGCTTGCGACGTCTCCTCTTCGGCCGTCCTCACGACCTCGGCGATCGATCGATCTTCCATCGACTCTCGTTGATCCCATTCCTGGCGTGGATCGGACTCGGCGCCGACGGTCTCTCGTCCTCATCCTATGGTCCCGAGGAAGCATTCCGAACGCTCGGCGAACACAAGTACCTCGCGATCGCGCTGGCGATGATGATGGCGGGCACCATCTTCGTGATCTCGGCGGCGTACAGTCGCATCATCGAACAGTTCCCGCACGGCGGCGGCGGGTACGTCGTGGCGACGAAGCTCCTCGGCGAGCGCGCCGGAGCCGTTTCCGGGTGCGCGCTGCTCGTGGACTACATTCTCACGATCACGACGTCGATCGCCGCCGCAGGTGACGCGCTCTTCAGCCTCGTGCCCGAGCCATACCTCCACTGGAAGCTCCTGTTCGAGGTCGTCTGCATCGTCGCCCTCGTCACCCTGAACATCCGCGGCGTGAAGGAGTCGGTGACGGCGCTCGCCCCGATATTCCTGCTCTTTCTTTTCACGCACGCCGTGCTGATCATTGGCTGTCTCGTAAAAGCGCCGAGCCTGGGCGAGACGGTTCACCAGACCACGACCGGGTTCCAAGCCGGGCTCGGGACGCTGGGCGCCGGAGGCATGTTCCTCCTTTTCATCCACGCGTATTCGCTCGGCGGCGGCACCTACACGGGAATCGAGGCCGTATCGAACGGCCTGCCGATCATGCGCGAACCGCGGGTTCGGACGGCACGCCGCACGATGATCTACATGGCCACGTCGCTGGCCGTCACGGCCTCCGGGCTCATCGTGTGCTATCTGCTGTGGAACATCTCGTACGTCCCCGGGAAAACGATGAACGCCCTGCTCGTCGGTCGACTCACCGCCGGTCGGACTTTTGGCGAGGTCTTCGTGTTCCTGACTCTGGTTTCCGAGGGAGCACTGCTCGTCGTCGCCGCGCAAACGGGCTTCCTCGACGGGCCGCGCGTCATCGCGAACATGGCGGTCGATTCGTGGATGCCGCACCGATTTTCGGCGCTGTCGGAACGGCTGACCACGCACAACGGCATCGCTCTCATGGGAACGGCCTCGCTGGCGGCTCTCCTCTACACCGGCGGCGACATCCGCAGCCTCGTCGTGATGTACAGCATCAACGTCTTCTTGACGTTCTCGTTGTCGCTGTTCGGGATGGCGCGATCGTGGTTCCAGACTCGCAAAGACCGCCCACGATGGAAGCGTCGCTTCTCACTTTTCTTGCTCGGGTTCGTGCTGTGCGCGACGATCCTCGGCATCACGGTCTTCGAGAAATTCCTAGAAGGGGGCTGGATCACGTTGACGGTCACGGGTTGTCTGGTGGTCGTCTGCTTCCTGATTCGACGGCACTATCGCGCGCTCTACGCTCGCCTCGCGCGGCTCTATCAACAGCTCGAGCACGTCGCGGACGTTCCCCAGAAGCCCCCCGGCCCGCCTGACGCAACGAAGCCGACCGCAGCAATCCTCGTAGGCAACTACGGCGGACTCGGCATCCACACGATGCTGAACGTCTTTCGCGTCTTCCCCGGACACTTCCACAACATCGTGTTCTTGTCCGTGGGCGTCGTCGACTCGGGAGGATTCAAGGGCGACGATGCGATTCACGCCCTGACGCAATCCACCGAGGAAGCCCTGGCCAAGTACGTCGACCTCGCGCGGCGCCTCGGAATCCCGGCGACTTTCCGAATGGGGGTCGGCACGGACGCCGTCGAGGAAGCAGACAAGCTCTGCGACGACGTGTTGCGGGAGTTCCCACGGACGACGTTCTTTGCCGGAAAGGTTCTCTTCGAGCGCGAGAATTGGATCCACCGCCTCCTGCACAACGAAACGGCGGTCGCGATCCAGCGGCGGCTACACTGGGCCGGCAAGATGATGGTGATCATCCCCGCGCGCGTGCGCTAGCGCTCCGAGATCGAGCGCTCCACTAGGTCAAATCGTCACCGAACGGAAAACGAGAACGAGTCCTGTGCGAGCAACGTCCTCGGTGCAACGCCCACGAGCGTCTCATACGAGACCGTCAGGAGCGGGGCGTTCGCCGGCACGTGCAGGATGAAGGTTCGCAGTGCTTGCTCGCCGGCCGCGAGGTCCACTCGGATCGGCGGCTGCAAGAATCCGGAATTCGGATACGTTTGACCGGACGGCCGGCGCAATCGCGACGCAACGAACACCGAGCGAGCCGTCGTGTCGTGGTTCTCCACACGGGTCCGAACGACGAGATCCGTCCCACGTGAGACACTCGTCGAATCCGGCTGAAGGACGAGGGAGACGTTCGAGCCCGGCGACGACGCCTC
>JACOTG010000002.1 GCA_016178505.1 Planctomycetota bacterium | reverse complement strand
CGAGGAAGACGCCGCCTTTCTTGCCGACGTCTTCGCCGAGGACGACAAGCCGATCGTCGCGGCGCATCTCGGTCTTCAAGGCGTCGTTCACCGCCTGGATCAACGTCATCGTGGCCATTCGGAGAATCTCCTAGCGCTAGAGCGGGAAGGCGGCGCCTTCGTCTTTCTGATGTGCGTGCCGCTCGGCGAGCAGCGAGTCGCGTTGCTCACGTAGGATCGGCGGCAAGTCCGCGTAGACGTCGTCGAACAGCGTCTCGAGTGGCGGCGCAGCTACTTTCTCGGCGACCTTGAACGCGGCATTGAGCTCTTCGCGCACCCGTGCCCACAAGGCTTCGTCCTCCGCGGCGTTCCACAATTTCTTCTTCTCGATGTGGCGGCGAAGCGCATCGATCGGATCGCGCTTCTTCCACTCCTCGACCTCTTTGGCGTCGCGATATCGCTTCCACTCGTCGGACGTCGAATGCGAGCCCATGCGAAACGTCACCGTCTCGATGAGCGTGGGTCCGCCGCCGGCTCTCGCCTTGTCGGCGGCCGCCTTCGTCGCGGCGTAGACCGCGAGCGCATCGTTGCCGTCCACGCGAACGCCCTCGAAGCCGTATGCTTCGGCCTTTTGCGCCATCGTCGCGGACGCGGTTTGACCACTCACTGGAACCGAGATCGCCCAGTGGTTGTTCTCGCAGATGAAGACGACCGGGGCTTTGAAGACGCCGGCGAAGTTCATCCCGGTGTGGAAGTCGTTCGAGGAGGTCGCGCCGTCGCCGAAGTACGTGCTGACGACGGTACGGTCGCCCCGGATCTTCGCCGCCATTGCCGTGCCCGTCGCCTGAACGATCTGCGTTCCTATGGGACTCGATACCGAAACGAAGAGACCCTTCGGGAACGAATAATGGACGGGCATCTGGCGACCTTTCGTGAGGTCGTTCGCATTGCCGAAGAGTTGGTCGACGATGTGATGGATGGCGACGCCGCGCCACAGCGCGACTCCCACGTTTCGATAGCTCGGATAGATCCAATCCGTCGCCTCCATCGCAGCCGTGCTCGCGACGTGTGACGCTTCTTGTCCGAGCGTCGGAACGTAGAAGCCGATCTTCCCGGTTCTCTGCGCGACTTCCGCGCGCTCTCCGAGAGCACGAGTGACGACCATCGTGCGATAGATCTTCTTCAGCAAGTCGGGAGTGGCGCTGCTATCCATCTTCTTGTCGCCGCTCCCATCCGCGCGAGTGGTCTGGAGTAACTTCTCGGCCATCGAATCGCTCCTGATCGACATTCCGCGTAGGCGCGCTCACGGCCAGCCGGGGGCCGTCCGTTCCACACATTCCCCGTTGCTTGGCGATCACGACCCGCCCGACGTGAACCAAAAAGCTCGGCCATTATAGAGGCCTCGGCCGGTCCGTCCAATGAGTTCAACGGACGCCAAAGGCGTGGACCCACAGACCGAGCGGTCGTTCGTCGGCGCCGTCGCCGCGTTGCTTCGGCGGAAGGCAGGTCCTCACGACGACGCGAACGACCACCACCGGACCGTCCTCTCGGCGAAGCGGCGCGCTCACCTCGATCGCGTTGAACTTGCCGGCGATGCGACCGTCTTGACGTTTCTCGCCGTTCACGAAGATCCGAACGTTCTGGACTGCAATGCTGCTTCCGGCGCGCAACCAGAAGCTCGATGGACTCGCACCGCTGGGCATGCGGAAGACGAAGGTGCTCTCTCGTCCCTCGGTCCAGCGGCGTACTCCCACGCCGCCCGAAATTCGCGCGTCCGCGTACCGCTCGTAGAATTGCGACCAACCTTCGCGCAAGTACCGCCGTGCAGGCTCCGGTCCGAGATCGAACGCCACACCCGTGGGGAGGATTTCGGCGTCCGCCGGCGGCGTCTCGGGCGTTGGGTCGATGAACCACGTCGCGCGCGCCGCCAATCGCGCGCATTCGCCCGTCGAGTCGAACGCGCCCTCTCGCTCGCCGACGCGCTTCACGGCAGCGTCCTCGCCGGCGCGAAAGAGAATGACGGTGGCCCGGCGCACGTCGTCGGCGCTGATTCCGTACGTCGATGCCGGTTCACGCGCGAGCCACCCGAGGAACACCGCGAGCGCCGAATCGTCGGGGGCGCCTCGAAGCGAGGCGACGAACTCGCGACAACTCTTGCCCGCGTCCGTGCCGCGGAGCTCTTCGAAGAACGCGCGCGCGAGCTTTTCGCGCGGACTGCTCCCGGCCGGAAACGCCGTGGACATCCGAAACAGCGCCGCAGGCGCCGGGAACCCCGCGTCCCGGTTTTCGGCGAGAAGCTTCAGAAAGTCGAGATCCGTCGTCGCGATCTCGAGCGCCCGCGCAATCGCCCGATCCCATCGCTTCGCCCCCTCCCGAGTGCCGCGGAGCCGCTGCGCGATTCGCGCCGCCTGTGTCGCCGCAAATGGCTGCCGTTCGGCGAGCTGATCCAGCATCTCGTAGGCTTCGAGCGGGGCGCCTTTCGCCTCGAGCGTCAGTGCCGTCTCGATGTCTCCACCCATCTGGCGAGCCTTTCGCCACCTCGGCTCCTGATCGGTGGTGACGTCGAGCCAGCCGCGTGGCGTCATCTCGAGGAACAGAACGTCGGTGGACCCGTCGAGGCCGAGGCCGATCGTCTCCGGCTCGTCGTAGACGACGGCACGCACGATACGACCCGTCGCTTTTCGAACGAGGAACTCGACATCGCTCGAGTTTCGAATTCCCGGGGACCAGACGATCGCCGAGCGAAACACATCACCGGAGCCTCGAATCGCGACCGCGAGGCCGTCTATCGCCGCCGGCTTCGCGGTCACGATCGTGTCCGGGAGCGACGCGACGATGCGGCCCGTGTCGTTCCAGAAGAGCGCCTTTCTGGCATGCACGACTCCGCATGAGACGAGCGCCACCGCGGCGGCACCGAGCCCGACGCGACGAAGCGTCGTCGCCGAGCGCGTCTCGAGCCATGCGACCCCGGCGGCCACGAGGATGGCGAGTCCTGCGATCGAGAAGTACAGGTAGCGCTCGGCGAGCCAGAGGTTCGAGACGGGCAGGAGCGGAAGTACGAACCACGGCACGGCGAGCGCGAACGCCGGAAGCCCTCGTTCGCGACTCGGCCGAGCCAGAAAGACGGCGGCGCCGGCGACGGCGATCAGCGCGGCGAAGACCCAAGGTCTGGCGAGGAACGGCGAGGCCGCGTATTGCGATCGCCACGTTGCGAACAGCGCGAGATCCGCATACTCGAGGAGACGCCGCGCTGCACTCGCGACGGTGAACGGAGGAGATTCGAGATAGCCGCCGAGCGAGCCGAGCGTTGCGACTCGCACGACGACGTAGAGCGCCGAAAGGACGAGCGTTCCCAAAACGGCAACGAAGACGGCGCGTCGATCGAGGTCGAGTCGATTGCGAAACCCGAGGGCGATCGCCGCCACGAGCACCGGAAGGAAAGTTGCATACTCCTTGCAGAACAATGCGAGCACATGGCCCGCGAAGAGCGCGATCCACGCCGCTGGCCTCGCGGCCGACTCGCGCAATCGCAGAAACCCGACGAGCCCGGCGAGCAGGAAGAACACCGTCAGGAGGTCGTTTCGGCCGGCGACCCAATTCACCGGTTCGACCTGCACTGGATGCAGGAGGAACGCGAGTCCGGCCGCTGCGGCGGCGAGGCGGCTTTCGAAGAGTCGGCGCACGAGCGCGGCCAGGAGCGCGGCGCTGCCGACGTGAAGCCCCGCATTCACGACGTGATAACCGATCGGGGACGAACCGCCGAGCCAGTGATTCAGCCAAAACGATGCAAGGACGACCGGCCGGTACTCGCCGCCGACGCCGGCGTCGCCGAACAGGTTCGTTCCGAAGAAGCGGATGGAGAAGCGGCCAGAATCGAGGAGCTCGAGGTAGAAGAAGTCGTCCGAATGGAAGCCGCTTCGGAGCGAGATCGCGATCGGTACGACCGCAGCGAGAAGTGCGACGCCGGCTAGTGCGCGACGCGTCACCGCGCGATGGGGACGAAGATCTGCGTCTCGAGTCCGGCATCGCCGGAGCCGTCATCGCCGGTTTCGATCGGCGCAACCATCTCGTAGACGGGCCCGACGGCGCGGTAGCCGTGGCTGGAAATCCATCGGTGGAGTGCCGCGCAAACCGCCGGAGCCGATCCATCGGCACCGTGGACCCGCGTCGACGCGACGAACCCGGGTTTCACTTCTTTGATGAGAAACGGCGGGTCGGGCATGACGTCGTCCGCAACGGCGACGCCGACTTCGGCATGACATCGCTCCGGCGAGACGGCGGTTGGGTCGTCGAAATAGATTCCGCAGTACGTGCCGGCGGGTCGAATATCACGGCGCGCGATGTAGTCGTCGACGCGATCGAACGCGGCTCCGACGTCTTCGTACGGACCGACGCTCTCGACGTAGAGGAAGCGAAACGGAGGGAGCTCCTGAGTGTCGACGTCGATGTTGACGTCGGCGAGCGGTCCGGTCGGCGCCACTCCCGGCGTGCTCGCGTTGCTGACGGCAAGCGGCGGCGAGTCCGGCTTCGACGTGGCTCGGCACGACATCGAGATGAGAACGGAAGCGAGGAGAAGCGTCGAACGCATCGACTGATCCCTCAAAGCGGCCACCGGCTCGATGATCGAACTGTGACGATCGGCGCGACATTGTGTCACGACGTCATGGGTCCGTCAAAGAACCGAGGGAGTGCTCGGGGATCAGAACGGGAACGGTCTCGTCGGCTCCTTCTCGATGTCGGTCTCGTCGCCACCGTCGCGCGCAGGACCGTCCGGATCGGCGTGCGGGCCGTCGGAGTCCTTCGAGGGCCGCGGGGTCGACTTCGGAGGCTCGGGACGCGGCTCGGGTACCGGTTGGAAGCCGGGTTCCGGCGGTGGCTCTTCACCTGGTCTCAGGTAACCGACCTTCACTTGCGCGGGGCTGAAGCCAAAGCGAGCTCCACTCACCGCGAGGATGATTCGCGAGTCGGTGACCTTGAACACGCGGCCGTAGATCCGATTGCGATTGGGCAGCTCGACGAATCCCATCGGCAGGGTCTCGATGGGTCGGAACTCCGGCGAATCGTTCGAGAGGAACCCTCGAAGCTGGTCGTTCGAGAGCGCGATCACTCCGTTCCAGATCTCGAGCGTGACGCCTTTCCTGTCGAACCGCTTCAATCGGCCGGCGAACGTGTTTCCGTTTTTCAGCTCGACAATCGTTTCATCCGCGCCGATCGCAGACGTTTCGATGTTCTTGTCTTCACCGGGATTCGACGGTGCCGCCGCCTTCGGCGTCTCCACGTGTGCGGGTTCGGCGTGCGCGACGACGGGCGCGGGCGTCGGTGCCTCCACGGCGACGGGCGCCGGTGCGGCCGGGAGCACCTGGTCCATCGGCTTTGGCGTCGGCTCTTCCGCGACGGGTTCGGGTTGCGGCTCCGACTCGACCGTCGTCTCGGTCTTGGTTGGAACGGCCTCCATCGGCGGAGGCCTGAAGCCGACGATCTGCTCGTGCTCGGGCTCGCCGGTCGTGATGAAGACGTAGAGACCGGCACCGAGGAGGAAGAGCAAGCTCGCGGCGGCTGCGATCCACCATCGAGGGAAGCGGTGCGGAGCCGGGGCGACGGGCGCCGCGGTAGGAATGTCGAGCGGCTTCGGCTCGGGCGCCAGTTTGGGTCGCATCACGGGCGGCCGGCGAGTCTCTTTGCCGTCGGCGTCCTGCTGGATCTTCACGACGACTTCGACGCTGACTGTGTCGTCCTCTTCGAGAACGATTTCCTCATCGTCGTCGAACGCCGTGTCCACGTCAGCCGAGTCGGACACTGGAACCGTGCCGTCGTCGATGACGAGATCCGGGTCGTTGTCGTCGATGGACATGGACGGCAACAGCGGTTCGGCTTCCTCGCCGCGAGTCTGGCCGGGATCGTTCGATTGCTGGGTCATGATGGTTCACCTCGAGCGAGGGAGCCGGGCACGACTGGACCGGAGCGACAAGCGTGGATCGCTTTCGAGTGCGGACGTGTTCATCGACCCGTTCGCCGGCCGCCTTGAGGGAATCCGAGGTCGGTACTAGAATGGGCCGACCTTTTGCTCCAGATCGAGACTTTCAGGCGCTGAACGTCTGAAGGCTTCGATGAATCGTCTGTGGGCTTCCTCTGATTCGATGATCCGATCATGAACCTCCGTCGCTTCCTTCGGCCTGAGCTGATCAAGCTGCGCATGGAAACGACGTGGCAAGAACCGGACGATCCGGAAGCAAACATCGAGAGGCTCCACGCGCGCCTCAAAGAGGCGGTGATTCGAGAGCTGGCCGTCCTCCTCGCCGGATCGGATCGCGTCGGCAACGACTCGAAACTGTTCACCGATCTCTGGAATCGCGAGAAGAAGGCGACGACAGCGCTCGGCAAGGGGATCGCGATTCCTCACGTTCGTACGATGCAGGCGAAAGAACTGATCGTCGCCGTCGGGTTCGCGCCCGATGGCATCCCGTTCGACTCGCCGGACGGCGAGCCGGTGCGCGTGTTCCTGGCGATGGTCGCGCCGCCCTATGACGACACGCTCTACCTGCGCTGCCTGAAGACGATCTCCACGATCGTTTCGACGGAAGGAATGCTGGATCGCCTGCTCGCGGCGAAGGACGCGCACGAGGTCATCTTCATCCTCGGCAGCGTCGAGTCCTAGATCGGCCTCAGACTCTGCTGACCGTCACCAGCACCGCCGACCAGAACTCCTCGCCCATCTTCGGGTGATGCTCGCCGACGAAACGCTTCAGCAAGGCGATCTTCGATCTCAGGATCGGGTCGTCCGTCGCGCGCGATTCCATTCCGACGTGGCAGACGATGAGGCGAGCAAACGTCTCCGCGCGATCCTCGCGCACGCTCGTCGTCGCGTACGCCGTCACGAATCCGTGCGGACACTTCAGTCCACCCTTCGGTGGGTCGGAGAGCGGAGCATACGTGAATCCCGTCGGATTGAGCTTCGACCACTCGGCATCGTTGGCTTCGTCGGCGGAATCGATCGCGTGGAAGATCTCGTGATGGAGGGTGATCCGAAAGTCATCGTCGTCGGCCCCGCGACGCGGCTTCGCGAAAGCGACGTCGACGTACAATCGGCCGTCCTCGGCGAACGCTCCTGCCATTCGCTTCTTCGCTCCGTGGAGGTTGCGGCTGAGAACCACGAACGTGAGCGAGCATCGCCGCCAGAACTCCCGCGGATACTTGCCGAGTTCGCTGTCGAGGATGGGCGCAGCCGCGTCGATCTCCGACGCGATCGGTGGGTCGCCTGAGATCGTGCCGCCGTCTCTGGAGAACGGAGCGTCGGGACGCTTGATCGTGAAGCCGCACTTCTTCGAGAGCGCATCGAGCGTCGCGATCGTCTCGGGCTTGGGCGCATCGATCGTTCCTTGCGCCATGGCCACCGAACCCGAAGCGCCGATGATCGTCATCACGACAGCAAAGGAGCGCGCGACTCTCCGACGGATCAACGACGACAGCGGCACTCGCAATGTCGGATCGAGGTGGTCGGGTGCGCCCAGAACGGATCTCACGCCCACGCCGTCACCGGGATCCACAGCACGCCGAAGCTCGTGACGCGGATGTCGTTCTTCTCCAGGCGCACTTCGAAGGGTTGGACCTTTGCCGCTTCGGCCAGCCAACGAGACTCGATCGCGTGGACTTCGTCCTCGAGCTTCTCGGAGAGATTCGTCAGCCCGGCCTTCAATGCCTCGATTTCGCTCTTCGCTTCGACGGCCTTGTCGCCCGCGCGCTCGGTCATGCGCCGCTTCGTAGCCGCTTGCGACAGTGCGCGTGACGATCGGCGGCCGAGGAGGAATCCGAAAATCGTCTCGCCGGCGGACAGCAGCTCCTCGCGCTTTCGCGCGGAACGGTCGGCCTCAGCGCGGTCGAGATCCGCGGCTTCTTTTTCGATCTTCCGCTTCAATCGATCTGCGTCGCGCTCGTAGCGATCGCGCAGCGCGGCGGCCTCGTCGGCGGTCTTCGCGTGCGCGGCCTCCTGGCAGCGCGTGCGGAAGGTCTCTTCGGTTTCGTCGAGACGCGAGGTGAGCTTCAGACCGCGATTCACCCACGTCTTCAGCGTCCGGGTGCGAAAGAGGAAATCGACGAAGTCGCGCTGCAGTTCCGTCACGGCCTTGACGGTTTGCAATCGGCGCGGGAGCGGTGCGTAGCGGGCCTCACCTTCGGCGGACGAGAGCAAATCGCCGTCTTGGATCCCCGCCGTGCCGGCGTCCCACTTCGGAAGATCTTCGGTTGCGGGGAAGACGAGCTTGTCCACGGTTTCCTCGAAAACGAGGTCCATCGACTCCTCGTCGTAGAGGACGCGCGCGACGCCGTAGAGCGCGGGCACGTAGAGCACGCGATCGCCCGAGCGCGGTCGGAACGCCGTCTCGAAGCGGCGACGAAGCTCGGGGCCGAACGTCGCGCGGCGCGACAAGTGGCGCGATACGAATCCCGCGGGAACGGGCGGCACGACGGCGCTGAAGCCCGCAGGCTCGACGTCTGCCGGCGTCGTCGGCGCGACGGTTGTTGGGCTCGGCGGGGATGTGGCCGGCATCGCGACCGATCCTTGCAGTTTCCCGAGCTCGGCTTGCGTGAGTGGTCCACGCAGGTACGACATCGCGAATCGCGACTTGAACACGACGGGTCGGTCGGATTTCGCTCGATGCAACACGAACGTGCGCGGCGGCAGCGACGAGATCGTCCCGGAGAGATTCGCTGGATCGGCGATGGCGGAAGCGGTCCGCAGTCCTTCGAGCACGCGATCCTTGTCGCGCTCGGTCTGCAGTCGGCCGAGAAACCAGGTGCCCGCGTTCGTGAGCGCTTTGTAGTCGAGATCGACTGGGTTCTGCGTCGCGAGCAGCGCACCGACGCCGAAAGCGCGCGCTTGCTTGAGAAGCGTGAGGATTGGCGCCTTCGACGGCGGGTCGGCCGGGTGCGGCGGCAAGTAGCCAAACGTCTCGTCGAAATAGACGAGTGCGCGTAGCTCGGTCGTGCCGGGCTGCCGCCGCATCCAGGCGACGACGCGTTGCAGGAGAATCGTGACGAAGAACATCCGCTCCGCGTCGGAGAGATGTGCGATGGAGAAGAGCGACACTTGTGGCTTGCCGCGGGCGCTCTTCAGGAACGCCGCCGGATCCAGCGGGACGCCGCGCAGCCACGCGGCGAAGCCGGGTGCCGCGAGCACGCCGTTCAGCGCCATCGCCAGCGACATCCGATCTTTCTCCGGAAAGAACGTGTCGACGGGAAAGACGCCGAGCCGATCCATTGGCGGACGAATGACCCCGTTGATCAGGGAAGGGAGATCGAGGTCGCGTCCGGCACTCCACGCATGATCGAGGAGGTTGGCGAGGAGGATGTGCTCGCGCGAACGAATCGGATCGGCGTCGATGCCGACGAGCGCGAGCAACCCGGACGCCGTGCCCGAAACGAGGTCGCGGCGGGCCTCGATGTCCCCGCCGGCAGGCGCGCGAAGCGCCCCGATCACATCGACGGGCGTTGCCGATTCGCTGCCGGGAGTGAAGACGGCGAAGTCGACGGCGTCGCGCATGGCGCGCACGTCTCCGGGTCCGAGCCCGCACTCGCGAAGTCCTGCTTGCCACTCGCTCGCCTTCTTCGCGGCGAACGCGCCGACTTCGAGTCCCTCGCGACGCGCGTCGTCGGGATTCACCCACGGTTCGAAGTCCTGCGGCCTGAGCTCCGGGAAAGCGAGGAAGAGGTTCCCGATGTCGCCCTTCGGGTCGATGAGGATGGCAGGCACGCCGGCGCGGGCGATCTCCTCGAGGAGCACGAGACACAAGCCGGTCTTGCCGCTTCCCGTCATGCCGAAGCAGACGGCGTGCGACGTGAGGTCGCGCGGTTCGATCAGGACGCGGGCCCGCGTCGCGTCGGTCAACGTCCCGACATAGAGCCCACCGGTCGCATTCGCCATGAAGGCCTCCTTGAAGGCCGGCGATTATAGCGAGGCGGGCGGCGAGTCAGTCGCGCGGGACCGCGAGCATGCGCTCGAGCGCGCGCCGTGCGCCGGCCATGTCGTCGGGATCGATCGTGATCTCGTGCACCTCGTTCTCGAGCGAGGCGAGGATCATCTCGAGATCGATCATCTTCATGTAGGGGCAGTGGAGGCGACAGCCGATGCAGCCGTCCGCGAGAACGAATTCACGGTCCGGGTAGCGCTTCTGCATCTGGTGGACGATGCCCCATTCGGTCGCGACGATGAACGTGTGGACGTCGGGGTATTTCGCGATCCGGTCGATCATGGCGCTCGTCGAGCAGATCTCGTCTGCGAGCGCGAGCACGTCCTCACGGCACTCGGGATGCGCGATGACGACGGCATCGGGGTGCGCGCGGCGCACGCGCTCGACGCTCGAGCCGCGCACGACGTCGTGCGTCGGGCAGCAGCCGTCGTAGATCGCGATCTCCTTCTCGGGCACTTGCCGCGCCACCCAGCGGCCCAGGTTGCGATCGGGAGTGAAGAGGATTTTGTCGTTCGGAATCGAGCGAATGACCGACACGGCATTCGCCGAGGTGCAGCACACGTCGGACATCGCCTTCACTTCGACCGAGGAATTGATGTACGTGACGACGGTGTGATCAGGGTAGCGCTCCTTCCAGTCGCCGAGGCTTTCCGGCGTGATCGAGTCCGCGAGCGAGCATCCGGCCGAGAGGTTTGGCAGCAGCACCTGCTTGTCGGGGTTCAGGACCTTCGCGGACTCCGCCATGAAGCGGACGCCGCAGAAGACGATGCGGTTCGCGTCGGTCTTCTGCGCCTCGAGCGCGAGCCCGAGCGAATCGCCGGTGAAATCGGCGACGTCTTGCACCTCGCCCATCTGGTAGTTGTGCGCGAGGATCACTGCCTTCTTGGCGACGGCGAGGTCTCGAATGCGGTGGCGCAAGAGCGACGTTTCTTCTTGATCGCGCGGCGCAAATCGTTCGAGCGGAGAATTGCTCGAGGCCTGACGTCCTGAACGGATGCCGACTTCAGCGGTTGCGATGTCCGTGTTCATGCGGGGCCTCCTCGACGCGCGCGCCTCGATCCGGCCGGATTGCTCCCGTTCCTGCCGGGAAGACACGCCAGAACTCTTTCTTCACCAGGCTCGTGATCATCGCGCTCTTGTTGGAGTCGTGGTAACGCGCGATCGCCTCGAGCATTTCCAACTCTCGCGGCGATGCCGAAAACGTCCGGATGATCTTCGATGCCATGTCGGTTCCCCCTCCGCGCCGCCCAACGCACGAGCTTCTTATATAAGACTTATACAAACATCATCGAAAGATTATAGGCAGGGATACCGCAGCTGCCAAAGCCTTTCTCGAAAAATGTGTGGTCCGTTCCGTGTCGTCCACGCCGGGTCGATTCGGTGTTTCGACGATCGGACCGTTCCATCGCGATGCACCTCGGGGTCGCGGGGGTTGATCGCCGATCGCAATCGGCTCTACGATGAGTCGCCTCTGTGGGGTGCGTGCTGCCGTTCTGTGCGAGTGCACGCGTTACTTTCGAAGCATCAACCTCGCCGTCGGCTGTTGCCGCGCTTTTGAGCGGGCGTTGAAGAGAACGGGACATCGATGAAATCCACGACCCGATCGCCCGCGTCTCGTACGCTCGACGTCAGACGTGTAACCGACGTTGCCGATGTCGGTCGCTCGCGACGCCGCGGTCGCGTCGCGCTCGCGATCGTCGTGGTGTGGCTCGCCTTCGACCTTGCCATCTCGGGAGAAGCTCTCTACCGCTCGTTCGACGCCCTTGGCATGGCACGCACGGTCTTCGCCGTCCTTGGAGCCTTGGCGGTGATCGGAGCCGCTTGGAGGCTGGTCGTCGTCGATCCGGCGACTCGCCGCAGCGCATTCGATGTCGCGCTCTTCGGTTCGACATCCGCGTTCGCGATTGCCGTCGGCGCGATGCAGTTCCTGCGCGCGCTTCGGGACGTGCAGGGAGTCGCGTGGGAAATCCTCATTCGCGCAGCAAGCCTCGGAGCAGCCTCGATTGCGATTGCCGTCGCCGCCTCGTCGCTCTTTCATTCCGCCCCATTCGTCGTTCGAACGTCGCGAGTCGCGCTCCGCCTTGGATTCAGCGCGCTCCTCGCTCTCGGTGCCTTTGCGATTCTCGAGGCATGGGCTTCAACGCGAGGGATCACGAGCTGGTACGCCGTGGAATCGCTCGACGGCTCGGGCGCCACGCTCCACGAACCGGACGCCGACCTCATTTGGCGAATGAGATCGAATTTCCGGGGCCGCTTCATTCATCCGGAAATGGGAGGTGGACTGGTCGAGACGAACTCGATAGGGCTGCGCGACGCCGAGATCGATCCGTCCGAGCCGTCGCCCGCGTTCGTGCTAGGTGATTCGTTTGCATTCGGGTTGGGTGTCGAAGGACGGGAAACGCTCGCGGCTCGACTCGAGACGATCGGCGCCGTCACTCGCGCGTTGAACGCCGGCTGTTCCGGCTTCTGCACCCTCGACGAGTTGGTGATGTTGGAGCGGCTGTCGAAACGAATGCGACCCTCGTTGGTGATCGTGCTCGTCTACCCCGCGAACGATCTCGAAGAGAACCTGGTTTTTCTGAAGGCGAAGCACTACGAGGGGAGAACCGACTTTCTCGCTTCCCTCTTTCCGACGGCAACGTTGCTCGCGACGCGCGCCTGCGCGGGTCTCCCGAAGACCGACGTTCTCGCCACACACTTGGTGCCGCACTCTTGGCTGCGTTCGCAGTTGGAGAAGCGGTCGGCATTCGCGCGGATCGTATTCGACGGCGTCGATCGGATGGCCGTGAAGCGCGGCACGAATCCGAAGGAGCCGCCTGTGAATCAAATGCTCTTGCGTTCGATTCGCATGGGCGATGCCGCCGACGAAGAGCTGAAACTCGCGTTCCGCGTGACCGCCGACGCCCTGCGGGCGATTCAGGTTCGAGCCTCGAATCTCGGCGCTCGCTGTCTTGTTTGCCTTGCGCCCGCGCGAGTGCAAGTGGAGACGGATCTCTTCCGTGAGGTCATGAAGCTCGGCAGATTGGACGCAGACCGATTCGACGTGGACCGTCCGATGCAAGTGCTCTCGAAGCTCGGCTCGAAGCTGGGCTTCGAGTGCTTCGATCTCACGCCGACGTTTCGCGCTGCGGCTGCGCGCGGAGAGCGGCTCTACTTTCAGGAAGGACACTGGAACGCGGCCGGCCATGCGCTTGCCGCCCGCGCAATTCGAGATCGGTTGGCCGAGCCGACGTCGCCGCGATAGGTCTGCCGGCTTCCGGCACGCCAGATCGTCGGATTGGCCGGCGCGCGCCACGAGACGTCGTCCGAACGCGTCGTGGTGCGCGCAAAGTGCGACGGAATCGACGCGATGCGGCTCTGGCGCCGTCACGTTGAAATCGATCGAAGCCGTATCGAAAAGAAGTTGTGGATTCGACGCGACGACTCTCAGCGATTGAGTGCCGACGAGGCTTCCTGCCTTGTAGCAATCGCGACTGCCGATGACGACGTGAGTATCGAGGCAACGAGCGCGATCAGTGACGGACGCGTCGCCGACGGCGCGAGTCCATTCGAGTTCTTCATGGTGGCCCTCCTCACCGTAGCGACAGCGTGTTCGCCGTCGAGATGTTGGCTGCCGTTCCCGCGACCCTGGCTTCCGGAAGGCTGCTTCGATCGATCGAAGCGGCGACGTACTGCGCCGGGTTCTCGGTCCGGAGATGTGACGATCGTGAACTCGAGCGCGTCGACGCACGGATGCTGTCGCTCGTTCGCGTACCAGGGTGCACGCGGGACGTCGAGGACCGTGTAAAACGTGTGCGGTCCGGATTGATCGAAGGCGCAATTATCGACGGGCGTCCCGTTGATCTGAGTCGCGATCCACTCAGATCACGTAGATGCCGATGGTTTCTGGTCCGTCGTCCAGGATGGCGTGCCCTTATTCCGGGTTGATATGGAGGCCGGTGGGGAGAGGTTCCATCTCGAAATGAATTCCGCGTCAGAGGTTCGTTGCGGTCGTGAACCGCGCTCAGGCTTGTTCGGCGGAGGCAGCCGCGCGCTGTTCGCGGCGGCGATCTTTTTCCTTGAGGTACATCTTTCGAAGGCGGATTGACTTCGGCGTGAATTCAACGAGTTCGTCGTCCTCGATGTACTCGAGAGCCTCCTCGACGCTGAAGAGATGCGCCGGAGGGAGCTTGACGGCCTTGTCCGCGCCCGCGGAGCGCATGTTCGTGAGCTTGCGTTCCTTGCAGACGTTGACCGCGATGTCGCCTTCCTTGTTGTACTCGCCGACGATCATGCCCTCGTAGACCTTCGTCCCCGGCGCCACGAAGAACTGCCCGCGATCCTGCAAGTTGTTGAGTGCATACGTGACGGTATCGCCCGTTTCCATCGCGACCATCACGCCGCTGCCGCGCCCGGCGATCGGGCCTCGAAACGTGTCGTACTTCAGGAAATTGTGATGGAAGATGACCTCGCCGCCGCACAAGTTGAGGATTCGATTGCGGATGCCGATGAGACCGCGCGCCGGCACGCTGAATTCGAGGTTGACGCGGCCGCTGCGCTTCACCATCGACACCATCTCGCCGCGTCGCTTGCCGAGTAGCTCGATGACCTTTCCTGCGGACGGTTCGGCGACGTCGACCATGACCTGCTCGATCGGCTCGAGGGTTTCGCCGCCTTCTTCGTGGAGGATGACCTTTGGCTTTCCGACCGCGAACTCGTAGCCCTCACGCCGCATGTTCTCGATCAAGATGCCGAGGTGCAGCGTGCCACGCCCGGAGACGTTCAGCGAATCCGGCTCGTCGGTCTCGTCGACGCGGAGCGCCACGTTCGAATTCAATTCCTTCATGAGGCGGTCCCGCACGTGGCGCGACGTGACGTACGTGCCCTCGGTCCCGCAGTACGGGCTGTCGTTCACGCGGAAGATCATGGAGAGCGTCGGCTCGTCCACGGAAATGCGCGGGAGAGGAGACGGTCGCTCGACGTCGGTGATCGTGTCGCCGATTTCGACTTCGGTCAATCCTTCGACGGCCACGATCTCGCCCGCTTCGGCGGAGTCGATCTTGTCGCGCTTCAGTTGTTCGAACGCGAAGAGTCCGGTGACCGTGCCTTTCAAGTTCGAGCCGTCGCGCCGAACGAGAAGCGCTTGCATGCCGGTCGACATCTTGCCGTTGAAAATGCGGCCGATGGCGATGCGTCCGACGTAGTCGCTGTAGTCGAGGGTCGTGACGAGCATCTGCAGCGGCTTCTGGGGGTCGCCTGCAGGTGGCGGCACGTACTTCAGAATCGTCTCGAACAGCGGAATGATGTCGTCGTTCGTGTCCGCGAGGTCATAGCGGGAGTATCCGTCTTTCGCCGACGTGTAGAGGACCGGGAAATCGAGCTGTTCGTCGGACGCGCCGAGCTCGAGGAAGAGATCGAACACGTTCTCGAGCACTTCCTTCGGCCGCGAGTCCGGGCGGTCCACCTTGTTGAGCACGACGATCGCGCGGTGCCCGCACTCGAACGCCTTGCGCAGCACGAAACGCGTTTGCGGCATCGTGCCCTCGAACGCGTCGACGAGGAGCAGCACACCGTCCGCCATTTTCATGACGCGCTCGACCTCGCCGCCGAAGTCGGCGTGGCCCGGCGTGTCCATGATGTTGATCTTCACGTCCTTGTAGTGGACGGAAATGTTCTTCGCGAGGATCGTGATGCCGCGCTCGCGTTCTAGGGGATTGGCATCCAGCATCCGCTCGCTCATGACTTGATTGCGGCGGAGCGAACCCGATTGCTTGATCATCTCGTCGACAAGCGTCGTCTTCCCGTGGTCGACGTGCGCGATGATCGCGACGTTTCGAATCGGCTTCTCGTTCATCACTGTATGAATGATCTTCCAGAGGGTTGAAAAAGCTCCCTATGGTAGCAGCCAGGGAGGTGGAGTCAAATCGGCACGCGACGCCTCGCGGCTTGAGCTCGTTTCGTCGATGGACCCCGATGGCGACGATCGAGTCCAAGCAAACGGCCGTTTTCCCCCGTTTGAGTGCGTTCGCCTGCCCGTTCGTCGCCGGTTCACGGAACGATCGTGAACGTGCGAAGGGTCGTCCGCTGCAGCACACCGCCGACGCGCACCGCTCCTTGGAGGAAGACGTGACGAAGCGCTAGTGATGGGCGCGCGGGCACGACGAAAGTCTTCGAAAATGAACCGCACGCGCTTGCCCGTGGATCGGTCCCGACGATGGAGTCGGCGATCACTCGAGCGGGCCCCGGTGCGAGCGACACGCCATCGAACACGGCGCCGGCATCGTCGAAGCCCGCGATCACGACGAAGTCGGCGTCGGGTTCGCCGGCGACGTCGAGGGTGGCCGTGCGGCCAAGAGCGAGACCGCCCTCGCGAATCGTCGCATCGGCCGCGAATCGATAGTCGTAGCCGTTGGCAATCGACGTCGAGCCGTACGGGGTGACGACGCTCACCGCGACGGGACCGCCGGCTGGACGCGCAGGCGGACGAACGATCGCCGTTGCGCCGTTGGATGAGATCGAAACCACCGTCGCCGGAACTCCGCCGAAGCGAACGACGGTTGCGTTTCTCTGGAAGGCACTGCCGAAGACCTCGATGGCTTCGCCGCCGCACGGCCGCCCCTCGTTCGGTCTCAAGGCGACGATGGCCGGAGGAAGCGGCGCCGTGAATCCATGGCGCGACGCGGCGTCGGCGAGCAGCGCGCCGTGCGGCGTTCCATTGCCGAGAGCCCCGTCGTCGTCATCCGCGAGAAACGTTTCGCGAACGGCGTCGGGAATCGACGGCGGATTCGCCAGAAACGTCGCGAGGAACAGATCTGCGGCGACGCGGGAACCTTCGACGTCGCCGAGTGCCGCGATCAGGTTGGCACGCGCATCCCAAGCGAACCCGGCCCACGTCTGGCCGATGCAGTGCGGCTCGCCGTGGCACTCGTTCGCCGGCCAGATCCTTCCGGCGGAGTTGTCGCGCGCGCACGACGCGCCATCGCCGGGCCGCATGCATCGCCATTCGCATGCATCCGCGGTGTAGAGCAGGCTCAGGATGTCGCCATTTCCCTCAGTGAGCGCGGCGTCGGCGATCCCGCCCGTGACGTCGTCGAGGAAGTGGCCGTACTCGTGCGCAATGACCGAAGCCGACGCGCTGTTGCTGCATCCGCCTCCCGAATGGAAACACGTGATCGAGCCATGCGAGTAGAAAGCGTTGCACGTGCTCGCGACGTTCACAGTGCACGGAATCGCGCGGTCGATTCCCGCGACCGTCGCATGCGCTTTCACGAAATCGTGGACGCCGTTCCCGTGCACATATGCGTTCGTCTGAGCGAGCTCGATCTCGGAGCCGCCGCTCGCGAGAAAGTGGATGGCAACCGGGTTTCCCGGCGTGACCGAGCCGCTCCAGGAGAGATTGCGGTTCGTCGCATCGCTGACGACGATCCATCTACCCGTGAGATTCGCCACGAGCAACACGGGGGAGGAATCGACGTTGGCGATGGTGAACGCGCCGGTTTCGTCCGTGAAGCTCGCGCCGGCGTTCGCGACTCGGACGTTCAGATGACGAAGTTCAGCGACGTCGAGCGGGTCGCCGAAGCAGGAGTTCGACACGAGCGCTCGCGCATCGACCGATCCGCTGACGTCGGTCGAGTAGAGGTCGCTCGTCGAGTCGAGCGTCTCGCCGCTTCGGGCGTCGACGATTCCGATCCACGCGCCCAGCGGATCGCTCGTCGAGACGCGGACGCGCCAAACGAGCCGGCTTCCCGAGCCGTCGGGCCGAATGGCGAGCGTCGGGTCGTCGAATCGAAACGTCGTCGAGTCCTCGATGGATCCGTCTTCGAGCAGCCGATCGAGGAACGCGTCTTCTGCATCGGCACAGGAGACGTGGGGGGCGAGGTCGATGTCCAGGTTGGCGATCGTCCCCCGTTCGTCGAATGCTTGGATGCAATCGTTCGCCAAGACTCGAAAGACGACTTGGCTCCCGAGCACGGGCACTCCTCGCAGAGCCTGTTCGAAGACGACGTAGGTCCGGTTCGCGGCGCGCGCGGAGTAGTCGAGGCGAAGCTCGGTCGATCTTGCGCGAAAGAGACTCGCGTGAGATTCGACGAATCGAAGCGCCATGTCGGGTGCCGTCTCGACGGGCGCAACGAGAGCGAGGAGCGGAACGACGTGGAGAATCGACATGACCCTTCTCGTGTCGTCGCGGCAAGAACGCACGCGGCGATGGCAAGACCCCTGATGTGTGATGGAAGGAACGCCCGAGAAGGTCGAAGGACGCAAGGTAACCGTGACCGTCGCGCGGGTCAAACGAATCGAGCGGCAGCGCGTCGCGATGGAACGGAATGCTACCGGCGGTGCGCAGCGGCCTCGACGGCGGTCGATTCCTGGACGCACACCTCGCCGGCTCGCCCCGGGATCTCCTTGCGAACGACCTCGCAGACCGGGATGTCGCTCGGCTGCGCCAGCCACTGTGGCACGATGCGATCCAGCCGCTCGAACTCGGCGCCGCGTTCCCGGGCGAGCGCGAGCCAGCGGCGGAACGAGTCGAGATAAGCGCTGCCTTCACCCTCGGTGTGGATCGTGTGCACCGCGAGACGCGACGGGTCCCACTCCCGAAGGAGTGCTTCATGGACGTTGTTCTCCGTGACGCCGTCGCGACCGAGCATCTCGTCGAGCGTGGAGAATGTCGTCGGCACTTGAATCGTGCGGAAGGTCTGAGAACCGATGCGCGGGAAGAACGGCTCCGTTCCCCGCGGATCCGATGCGTAGAGGAGGTTCATCTCGTCCTGCACCGAGAGGCTCTCCGCCGTGCAACGCCACGCAGGAGCGGCGACCGACTTCGGTGGACGACCGAGCGCAACGACGTACGCGTCGACGGCGCGCCGATACTCCTCGCGCACCTCGTCCTTGGTCATGCGGAACAGGCGATCGTGCCACCGAACATGGTTCCAACCATGAATACCGACTTCGTGTCCGGCAGCGTCGATGTCGCGAAGGAGATCGGGGCAGCCCGCGCCGACGAGCTTCCCAGGCAGAAGAGTGCCACTGAGCATCGTCGACAAGCCGTACGTCTTGGTCGCGTTCGTGCGGAGCATCTTCTTCAGGAAGCCCTTCCGCGTGAACACGCGCAGCACGGCGCGACCGGAATGGTCGGGGCCGAACGTGACGAAAAACGTCGCGCGCGCCCGCGCCTCCTCGAGCGCGCGAAGGAGGCGCGGGATGCCGTCCCTAGCGCCGCGATAGGTGTCGACGTCGACCTTGATCGCGACGACGCGGGCGCCCGGCGGCGCGACGGTCACGGTCTCACACCTTCGCCTTCTTCGTGGAGGCGAACGGCGCCTTCTTGACCATCGGCTTCTTCGCGGCGGCCTTCTTCGCCGGCTTGGGCTCGATCCAGCCTTCGCTCTCCTTGAACCACTCGATGGTCCGGCGGAGCCCTTCGCGCAATCCCACCTTGGGTGTGACGCCGAGAATGGTTTTCATGCGCGTGACGTCGGGGACGCGGCGCTGAATGTCCTCGTAGGAGTTTCCGTAGATCTTTTGCTGCGGGACGAACTCGATCTTCGCGGGGCCGCCGAAGACATCTCTCATGACGTTGGCCAACTCGAGCATCGAGGTCTCGACGTCGGTGCCGATGTTGAAGATTTCGCCGTCCGCTTCCTTGCGCAGCCCCGCTTGCGCGGTGGCCTCGATCGCGTCCTCGCTATAGGTGAAGCTGCGCGTCTGCGAGCCGTTTCCAACGACCGTGATCGGTTGGCCGCGCAAAAGCTGACCGAGGAAGATCGTCACGACGCGACCCTTGTCGACGGCATCGAGACGCGGGCCGTAGACGTTGAAGTACCGAAGGATCACGGTGCGCAGGCCCATTTTCTTGTAAGCGAGGCAGAAGTGCTCTCCGACGGCCTTGCTCGTCGAGTAGCACCAGCGGTCGATCCGCGTCGACCCGAGCACGCGGTCGTCGTCCTCCTTCCACGGCACTTTGGGGTTTCGCCCATAGACTTCGCTGGTCGAGGAGAAGACGACCTTGCGGTCGTAGCGATGCGCGAGCCGCAGGATGTTCTGAATGCCGTTCACGTTCACGTTGAGCACTTTGTAAGGATCGGAAACGTAGTGCTCGACGCCGACGACCGCGCCCAGGTGATAGATCAGCTCGCACTTCGCCACGAGGTTCTCGAGGATATCCACGTTCAGGAAGGAGTCCGGGATGAAATGGAACCTCGTGTTCTCGAGGTTGTGCCGGATCTTCGCGTCGCTGGCTATGTCGAGCGCATAGACCGTGTGCCCTCGCTGGAGGAACCAGTCGCCGAGATGCGACCCCAAGAAGCCCGCACCTCCAGTGATGAGAACGTTCATTGTTTTCCCTCTCTCTGTCAGAACCAGCCGGCGTGGCGCGCCCACTCGCGCGCTGCGAGAAGCAGCGTCACGCCGATCACACCGAGGAGCGAATCGCGCTCGCGGAAAAGAACCTCCGAGAACGGATAGCCGGGCCCCGTGCCAAGCCCCTCCTGCGGCCACATCGGCATCCACCGAGGCACGACGCTCATGTAGTCGAGGTAAGCGTCACCTTGCCGTTCACGCAAGATGCCTTCCTCCCATGCCACGATGCAATGGTATTGGAACGCGAACCAAAGAAGAGTCAGCGGCACGAGCCAGAAGAGCCCGGATGCCGCAGTGATCCCGAGGTAGATGGTCACGTTGCCGACATACAGGGGATTTCGGACGAGAGCGTACGGTCCGCTCGCCACGAGCTTCCGCCCCTTCACCTTCCGCGTTCGCGCGCTGCGTCCGATGTGGGCGATCGACCAGAGGCGAATCGCCTCGCCGATCACGATCAGAGGCAATCCGATCGCCCATGCGAGCTGCCATCTCGGCTCGCGCATCCATGGCACGAGCATTCCCGCGAGATAGAAGGGCACCGGCGTGAACCCGCGCACCTTGAAGAGCACGGCACCGATTCGAGCGGACGGCGTCTCGCCGCGAACGACCTCGGGTCGCACCTCGGGAAGCGCCGGTGCCTCGACCGTGCTCATGACGCCTCCGCGGCGAGCTGCAGTCCAGACGTCTCGCGTTCACCTTCGAGTTGGCAGCGGACGATTCGCAGGAGCCCGTCGCCCGTTCCAACGACGTCGCCCGACCACTCACCGGGGCGAAGCGGACGGGCGCCCGAACGCGGCGGCAGCGGCAGCGACTCCCACACGAGGATCTTCTTTTCACCCGCGATGGTGAAGGCGCCCGGATAAGGATGCGTGACAGCTCGGACGAGCCGGTCGATCGCGACCGCGGATTGCGACCAATCGATTCTGCCGTCCTCCGGCCGACGCCCGCCGAAGGTCGTGACCTGCGTCGAATCCTGCGGAACGCGCGGTGCCGTGCCGGTGCGAAGGAGCGGCACGGTGCGGCGGAGGAGCACGACTGCCGCCGCTTCGAGCTTGCCCATGAGCGTCAGTGCGGTCTCGCGTGGAGCGATCGGCACCACCTCTTGCGCGACGACGTCGCCCGCGTCCGCGCGTCGCGTCATGTAGTGCAACGTGACTCCCGTTCGCGACTCCCCATGGATGATCACCCAGTTCGCGGGGCATCGCCCCCGATACTTGGGGAGGAGCGATCCATGCAGGTTCAGCGCGCCCTTCGGCGCGAGCGCGAGGATCGGGTCGTCGAGGAGGCGGCGGTAGTAGAAGGAATAGATGATGTCCGGCCGGAGCGCGCGAAGCCTCTCGACGAACGTGGGCTCGTTGGCATCGTCCGGCCGAAAGCAGGGAATCCCCCGACGCTCGGCCAGGTCACCGACCGAGCGAAAGTAGATTTCCTCGCCGGGGTCGTCGTGGTGCGTGACGACCCCGACCACCTCCTCACCGAGCCCGAGGAGTTCGCTCAGGCAGGCGTGGCCTTCGGTCCCGGACTGAAACCGAAACCGATGGATCTTTCGAATCACGTAGCGGGGACGACGACGCACTTCACTGTAGATGCGGCCCACGTACTCGCCCATGAGCCCCATGAAGACGAAGAGCATCCCCACGAGGAAGAACTGAACGGCGAAGAGCGTGAACACTCCGAACTGCGCCCAGCTCTCGCCCCGCAAGATTCGCATGATGATGATGTAGGCGCCGAGCGCAAACGCGAAGAGAGCGATGATCACGCCGAGGAGTGTCGTCATCTTGAGCGGCAGCCGCGAGAAGCCGGTGACCAGATCGAAGTTCAGGTTGATGAGCTTCAAGAGCCCGTACTTCGACGTGCCGGCCGCGCGCTCCGCATGATCGACGGGCACCTCACACACCTTGCCTTGCTTGGCAAACGTGTTCGCGAGCGCCGGGATGAACGACGAGATCTCGTTGCACTTGCAGATGCTCTTGACGACCGGCCGGCGGTACGCGCGCAGCATGCACCCGTAGTCGTTGAGCTTCACGCCGGTCACCTTCGACATGACGCGGTTCACGATCTTGCTCGGGAGCTTTCGAAGCACGGAGTCGTGTCGCTCCGCGCGCCAGCCGCCCACCACGTCGTAGCCCTCGGCGATCTTTGCGAGGAGCTTCGGTATCTCTTCCGGCGGGTTCTGCAGATCCGCGTCGAGCGTCACGACGACTTGCCCGCGCGCGCGTTCGAAGCCGGCGAAAACGGCCGCATGCTGGCCGAAATTGCGCACGAACTCGACCACGACGACTCGATCGTTTTGGCGCGCGAACTCGTCGAGCAGTTCGAGTGAGCGATCGCTCGAGCCGTCGTCGACGAAGATCATCTCGTAGTCGACGCCGATCTTGTCGAGAGTCGAGCTGAGCCGCTGAAACAGCGCCGGCAGGTTCGCTTCCTCGTTGAAGACGGGGACGACCGTGGAGACCGCCGGCCGCTTCCGCGCGGCGCTCACCGCTTCCTCCCGAGTACCCTCTTGATCGCAGCCACGACGTCGTCGACGTCGGGCGCTTCCATGCCGGGCCAGAGCGGCAGCGACAAGATGCGATCACTCACGAACTCGGCATTCGGGAAGTCGCCTCGGCGAACGCCGAGATTCTCCTGATACCAGGGGAAGAGGTGAACGGCGGTGTAGTGCACTCCTGTCCCGATGTTCTCGGCCTTCAGGCGTGACATGAATTCGTTGCGATCCATCTTCGCGCGATCCGTGTCGAGAAGCACGGCGAAGAGATGCCACGCGTGCCGGTGGGGGAACGGCATCGACTCCGGAAGCAGGAGCTCCGGGACTTCCGCGAGCGCGCGCCGGTAACGCTCAGCGAGCGTCGTGCGTTTCTTGATGAAGCCCTCGAGGCGCGGAAGCTGGTGGATCCCGATCGCTGCTTGAATGTCCATCATGTTGTATTTGAAGCCCGGTCGCACGAGCGTGGGGAGCGGGTTTCCGCCGGGAGTGAACCGGCGCCACGCGTCCTTGTCGAGACCGTGAAACCGAAGCTGAATGAGCGTCTCGGCGAGGCCCGAATCGTCGGTCGTGAGGAGTCCGCCTTCGCCGGTCGTGACGTTCTTGTTGGGGTGGAAAGAGAAGCAGGTGATCTGCGAGAGCGCACCGATGCGCCGGCCCTTGTATTCCGTCCCGATCGCGTGAGCCGCGTCCTCGACCACGGCGACCCCGCGCCGTCGCGCGATCTCGTGCACTCCGTCGAGATCGACGGGCTGTCCGGCGAAATGAACGGGGACGATCGCCTTCGTGCGCGGAGTGATCGCGGCTTCGATGCGCTCGACGTCGATGTTGAGGGTGTGGCGGTCGATGTCCACGAAGACCGGCCGCGCACCGAGCACTACGGCCATGTTCGTGGTCGCCGAGAACGTCATCGGCGTCGTGACGATTTCGTCGTTCGGCCCGATTCCCAGCGCCGCGTACGCGACGTGAAGCGCGGCCGTGCACGACGAAATGGCGATCGCGTGGTGGGCGCCGGTATAGGCGCGGAAGGCCTCCTCGAGCTTCTGGACTTTCGGGCCCGTCGTCAGCCAGCCGGATCGCAGGCTGTCGACGACTTCCGCGATTTCCTCCTCACCGAGCACGGGCTTGGCGAACGGCAGGAACACTTCGCGAACGGGCGTGGCCGACGTCGTCGGCTCCGGGGTCGGCATTCGAGAAGCCTCCTCAGGGAAGTTCCGGTGCCCGCTCCGCCTCGGGGACCGGGAATGCAAAGGGTCGGATTATAGCCGGTTGCGCGGTCGTTGACGAGAACGCATTCGAGAGGTTGCTGGAGGTCGAAGCGCGGCGACGCCGGCGTCCTTCGGCGGCGGTGGCATCGCGTTAGTGGCACGGAATCGGTGAACTGTTGACTTCTGTTTGCACCCTGGTAACGTGCGACGCTGTCTTGGAGAGACTCGCAGTCTTCGTGATCGGGATACTTGCTGAGGGCGCGTCAAAGGTCGGGATCCGCGCGTCGGGGCGTTGATCGAGTACCGACCCGTACCTTCGCCAAGCCTGGACTAGACCGGCGTCCGAGTTCGGCTGCGCGAAACGCCTTCTGGAGACGTCGAGCTCGCACGATCTGACCCTGCTGCCTGACGACAAATCAGGCGGCTCCGAGGGTCCGTGCCGAGATCACCCCAGAGGAGCTTCGGGCATGCGGTGCCGCACACGGACCGTCTTGACGGTCTCTGTCGCTACCCTTCTTCTGCCGTGCGCACGTGCGCACGCGATTCCTCCGCCTGACGTTCTTCTGAACGCGTTCGCTGGCCTGGCGCAGGTGGGCGCCGTCGTCCTCGCCGGGATCGGAGCGGTCGTGTTCGGAAGGGGAGGGACGCGGGCTGGAAAGCGTGGCGGAACCGCATCCCGAAAGCTCCTGGCGACGGCGTGCGCACTCCTCTTCGTGTCGCTCGCCGTCAACTTGCTTCAGTGGTCAGCGGCCCGTGATGAGCGTGCCCGCCACCTCTCGGTGAACCTCGCGCGGAAATCGAAGCAGGACGGCACCGAGGTCCACGACATCTCCCTCAAAGAGATGCCGCTCGAGAAGCAGCTCGTTCATCCACACGCGATCTCGACGGAAGCCCTCCAGAAGTTGATCGACTCGGGAGATCCGCCGTTGCTCATCGACGTGCGCGAAGACGAGGAATTCGCCATGGGTCGCATCCCAGGGACGATCCACGTCCGCTACCCCGACATCCAAGCGGATGCGTCGTTGATTCGAAATTCGAAGAAGCCGGTCATCCTGCTGTGTTACTCGGGCAATCGCAGCGGCGAGTTGGTCGAGGAGTTTCTCGAGCACGGGCTTCAGTGCCGCTTCTTGGTCGGCGGGTACGAGAAGTGGTTCAACGAGAAGCGACCAATGGACGAGTCGCATCTCACGGACGACATTCGTCAGGTTCCCGAGTACCCGAACCGGGACACGCTCCTCGACACCGAACGGGTGACCGCCGAGTGGAAGAAAGGCGGCGTCACGTTCCTGGACGTTCGCTACGACGCCGAGTTCAACGCCGGTCACTTGCCGGGCGCGGTGCAGATCACGGCGCGCCGGCTCGTGTCCACGGACTTGATGGCGCGCGTCCGCGCGCTGCCGCACGATCGACGCTACATCACCGCGTGCTACGACCGGCGAAGTTCGTTCTATTCGAAGATCATCGGTTCGAAGCTCGCGGCGAACGGATACTCCTACCTCGGCCGCTACACGGTGCCGTACGAGTTCGTGGAGCCCGCGCCGGAGCCTCCGTCGATTCCGTGGACGGCCTCGTTCTCGCCGGCGTTCGTGAAGCTCGCGAAGTTCGGAGGCGGGTTCGGGGGCGCGATCCTGCTGATCGTGTTTGCGATTCGGCTGCTCCTGCTCCCGTTGTCTCGCGCGTCCGCTCGCAACACGCGCCGACTCGAGGCAAGCGGCCGCAAGGACGCCGTTTCGATTCTCCCTGGACTTGCGTTCACGGCGCTGCAGCTCGTTGCTTTCATCGCGCTCGGCACATTCCTCGCCACCACGAGGGATCTCGTCGGTGCACCGTTCGTGCACGGGTGGATCGACGATCTGTCGAAACCCGATCCGCTCTCCGTCTTGCCCGTCGTGGCCGGCTTCGGGTTCCTCTCGCAGCTGTGGCTCACGGGGCGGATGAAGCGACGCGTCGGTGCGGTAATCAGCATCGCCGTCTGCGTCGCCGTCGTCGCGGTGGCTCGCCCGCTTTCGGCTGCCGTGGGTCTCTATCTCTCGGTCAACCTCTTGCTCGCTGCACTCGAGATTGCGTTCTTCGGCCGAACTTCGCATCCACGCGCGCTGATCGAGCCGGTCCCGATCGTCGCCCTTCGCGACGCGTGGAAGTTCTCGGGCATCGGCGGCAAGGCGATGAACGAGTCGATCCTCGCGCGTGCCGGATTCGCGGTGCCGCCGGGCTTCGTGTTGACCACAAAGTTCTTCGAACGCGGCTTCGACGAGGCGGCACAGCGGGCAATTCTCGAACACTTCGATCGTCTCCGCGCTGATCGCGTGGCCGTGCGCAGTTCCGCGATCGGCGAGGATGGCGCCGAGCAGAGCTTTGCCGGATTGTTCGACACGGTGCTCGGAGTCGAGCGGAACGGGATCGTCGACGCCGTTCGCCAGGTCGCCGCGTCGCTCACGTCGGACTCGGGACGTGCGGCGGCGTACAAAGGCCGAAGCGCCGGCTGCTGCGTTCTCGTTCAAGCGATGGTGCCGGCCGAATTCGCCGGGGTTGCGTTCAGCCGCGACCCGAAAGACGGTTCGCGTCTCTCGATCGAACTCGTGAACGGACTCGGCGTCGGTCTCGTCGACGGGTCGCGAAACCCGGTTCACTCTTCATTCGGCCGCGTATCCCGTCGCCGCATCGCGAACGGACCCGCGCCACCGATCGACCTCGGGCCGCTGGTCGATCGAGTGATCGCGCTCGAGGACGTGTTCGGTGCGCCCCAAGACATCGAGTGGGCGTTTGCGGCGGGGAAGTTTTGGATCCTCCAGGCTCGTCCCATCACGGCCACGATCCGGGGCAGCGAGGAAGAGGGGTTCATCGCGTTCGAAAAGGCGCGACTCTCCGACCGCGCGCGCGCGGCCGGGAGAGCGTTCCGCGGCCTGCGTCGCGGCGACCTCGGCGCGCAGCTTCCGTTCCCGACGCCGGCGAGCTTGTCGCTGCTTCGGCGTCTGCGCGGCGCGAACGGAGCGGCCGCGATCGCGGCAGAGCGCATGAGCATTCCGTTCGATTCGGCGGTTCCAGTGGAGGAAACGGTCGTCACCGCGTTTGGCTGGCTGTTCGAGGATTTGGCGATGCAAGCGCGCCAGTATCCGACTCGAGGTGCGCTCGACCTCGTGCGTATTGCCACCGCGGAACGTCGTATTCTGCGCGAGCGCGGTCGTGCCGCGGATCGCCTGACGAACGAACTCGTCCCGGCGCTTCGTGCGCGCGTGCGACGGCTGGCCGCGATCGACCGGACGCGCCTTCCTGCTACCGATCTCGCGGCTCTGCTCGACGAGCAGGTAGCAACGTTCGTGGGGGAGGCCTATGCGGAGGCGGAGATCGTCAACCTCGTCGCGGCTCACGCCTATGGCCGAGTCTCGGCGGTCTTGCGCGACAAGTCCGTTCCGATTTCGTCGTTCATTGCGGCCGCACCCGCTCCGATGGACGGGCTCGGAATCGACGACGCGATCGCCGAGTACGGTCATCGCGCGGTGGTGGAGTGGGAGCTTGCCGAACCCCGGCACCGGGAGAATCCGGGCGTGCTCCTGGCCGCACTCGAGGCTCGGCGCCGGGCGGGACGCGAGCCGGCGCGGCGGCATGACGTCCGAGACGTGGCAACTCTCGGGCTGACTCCGCGAAAGGAACGTCGCTTTCGAGCGGATCTCCAGGCTCTCGAGACGTACGAACCCTTGAAGGAGTTCACGAAGCACGAGTTCCTGCGCGAAGTCGCCGAGATCCGGAAGACGTTGCTCGAGATGGGAACGCGGCTTGGCATCGGCGACGACGTGTTCCTGTTGACGCTCGAGGAGTCCATCGCGGCCTGCTCGAGCGAGTGCGCGATCTGGCCGCCCGCGATCGAGGCGCGACGCGCGGAGCGCCGATGCTTCGAGAGGCTGACGCTCGATGAGGCGCTGGACATCGAAGCGATCGAGGCGCTCGAAGCAAGGCGCAAGCCGACGACGGCCCCGGGCGATGGCTCCAAGCTCGCGGGAACGTGGGTCGCCGGATCGTCCGAGGTCGTCGGGCCCGTGCGCCGAATCGAGACCAACGAGGACCGGGCGAACGTGCGCCGCGGTGACATTCTCGTTTCGCCGACCGCGGACGCTTCGCTGGCGCTCTTCTATCCGTTGGCTGCCGGCGTCGTCACCGAGATGGGAGGGGCGCTCTGCCACGCGGCGATCGTCGCGCGCGAGTACGACTTGCCTGCGGTGTTCGGCGTGCCGGGCATGCTGTCGGCCGTGAAGAACGGCGATCTCGTTCGGCTGGAGACGGACGGCGTGGTGACGCTCGTCGGCGCCGAACGGCGTCGAATGCCGCGGACGGCGTGCGACGCTCCGGTGGAGATCCGCGCCGGCGATCGTGCGTTCGTTGCGCGAGCGCGCAATGCGAGCCGTTCGGGCCTGCTCGTGGAAGCGGACGCGTCGATTCCGGACGGGATCCTCATCGAAGTCAGTGCGTCGACGGCAGTCGACGGGGCGCTGGCTCCTGGAGCCGTCAGACGCGCACGAGTCGTGCGCCGGAATGGTGCCGAAGGTGCGCTCGCGGCGCTCGAGTTCTGCGAGGGCTAGGCGACTTCGGCCTCGCCATGCGGGGAGCTCGTCGTCGTTCGGAGAGGCGCACGGTTTCCGTACGTTCCGACGGACTCGTCGACGGCCTCGAGAAGCACTGAAATCGGCACGGGCTTTCGCAAGATCCGAGGCGCTTTTTCTTTCGGCCACGCAGACTTTGCAGAAGGGATTTGTGCGATGTCGTGGGCCGTCAGGAGGACGATCGGGATGCTTGCCGTGATCGGGTCGCGCTGCAGCGCAGCGTACGCCTGGATGCCGTCTCGATAGGTCGCGTCCGCGCGGCTCGGAAGTCCAACGTCGAGCAGCACGAGATCGGGGACGATTCCGCGCGCCAGCTTCACCGCACCGTCTGCATCGATTGCCTCGGCGACGCGGTGTCCTGCCTTGCGCAACGCTGTTCGCACGAGGGAGCGGGTCGAGGAGTCGTTCTCGACGACGAGGACGAGCGGGCGATCACGGGGCTCCGTGTCGGGCGGGGCCGGTGAAACGTCGATGGCATGCACCGGAATCGTGAAGCGCACGCGCGTTCCCTTGCCCTCGCGCGCGCCGTCGATCCAGATGCGCCCACCCATGCGCTCGACGAGGTTCTTCGAGATCGCGAGACCGAGACCCGAGCCGCCGTGTTTCCGCGTGGTTCCTTGGTCGAGCTGAAGGAACTTCTCGAACACCGTCGCTCGCTGCTCCGGTGGAATGCCGTTGCCGGTGTCCTCGACCTCGAAGAGCACGTGGTCTTGCCCCGGGGGTGCGCTGACCCGCACCACGATCGAGCCTTCGTCGGTGAACTTCACGGCGTTGGAGAGGAGGTGCAGCAGCACTTGGCGAAGTCGTTGACGATCCGCGAGCACGGGTTGCGCGTTCGGGGCAACGTCAGTCCGAAGGCTGAGACCTTTGGTGCTCGCCGTCGATGCCGACTCGATGCACGCCGAGTTGACGATCTCGACGGGGTCGACCCGTTCGGCTTGGATCGCGACTTGGCCGGCTTCGATTCTAGATAGGTCCAGAAGATCCTCGATGAGCGTGAGGAGGTGGAGGCCGCTCTGGCGCGCGTTTGCGAGGAACTCCTGCGCTTCGGCTTCGCCCGATGCGAATCCGCCGCGAATGAGGTCGATGAACCCGAGGATTCCGTTCAACGGCGTGCGTAGCTCGTGCGACATGGATGCAAGGAAGTTGCTCTTCGCCTGATTCGCCCGACGCAGCTCCTCGATCTTCTTCGCCAATTCGCGATTTCGCTGTTCGAGGAGACGTCGCGCGCGCTCCACCTCGCGGCTTCGCGTCTTCAGGCTCGTTGCCATCGAGTTCAGCTTGCGTCCGAGAAGTCCGGTTTCGTCGTCGGAGAGATGCGTGACTCGTGCGCCGAGGTTGCCGCCTTCGACCGCTTCGGCGAACGCGCACAACCCTTGAAGAGGGCGGACGACGACGCGACGAAGCGCGAGGGAGATCACGACCGAAAGGAGGACGAGCGTCGCGAGAACGCCGAGCGCCAGGAAGACGGAGCGCCGGAAGATCAGCGCCCGCGCTCGTCGCAGGTCGAAGCCCAACTCGAAGGTTGCCAGCTCTCGGCCTTCGATTCGAGCGGGCGTGCTGATCGTGAGGATCGGTTCCTGGCCGGACGAGTCGGCGACCAGCGCCCGCCGGAATCGAGCGACTTCGCGGCTCCCGACCAGCACGCGGATGAACGCGACGTCTGGGTCGGCATTGCCCGTGAATTCGAGGTTCGATTCGAGGACCGGCCAGTCCTTCTTGACGATGGCTTCCAAGCTCGCGCGCCCTAGCGTTTGCGCGACGGCCTCGCCGCGCTTTCGCGTCTCCTCGTCGAAGTTGGCTCGCTCGGTGGCGAGCAAGGCGTAGCCGGACGCGCCGACGGCGACGAGCGAGATCACGAGCGTGATCGCCGTGATTCGTGTCTGGATTCCGTGTCGCCAGTCCATCTTGCCGCTACGTTCTTGTGCCCGTCATTCGCGATCGAAGAGTTCGGACGCGGACATCGCCGCTCGAATCGAATCGAAGTCGGCGTCGTCGCCGACCGCGAATCCGGTCATGCCTTCGAGACGCTTGAGAGCCGTTTGGTCCTTGTACTGCAGGAGGAACGCGCGCAGTCCTTCGATGATCGCCGGATCGAGGCCCCGTCGCGCGAGCCACGGCTTCGTGACGTTTCTGAGCCGCGCGATCTCGCGAAGTCCTTCGTCCTTCTCTTTCATCTTCAGATAGGTGTCTTCCTTGACGGCGCCGGCGTCGAATTCCGCGTGGAGGACGGCGCTCGCGACCCTGTCGTGCCGATCGATGTACTCGGACTTCGCGAGATCCTTGCGATGAACGCCCGCCTTCGCGAGCGCTTCTTGAGCGAGGTAGCGTCCGATCGTCGAGTTCTTGTCTCCGAACGCGAACGTCTTTCCCTTGAGGTCGGCCAGGGATTGGATCGGACTCGACTTCTTGGTGACGACGACGCCGTCGAACGTCTTCTGGCCGTCTTTCACTTCCATGGCCACGATCTGGAGGCCCGGCTCCATCGATTTTGCGGTGATGTAGGACGCCGGACCGAAACGCGCGAAGTCGACCTTGCCTCCGGCGAGATCCTGGATCGAGGCGTCGTAGTTGCGACCGACCTCGATTTCGAAGTCGATTCGACTCTTCAGCGTCGTGGAAAGAAAGTCAGCAGCCGTTTCCAGGATCGGCGCGAACGTCGTGTACATCTCCGTCGCTTTCTCGCTCGTGTAAACGCCGAAGTGGAAGACTCGGATCCCTGCGGGCGCGTCGGCCTTGGGCTCCGACGGCGACGCGGGCCGCGTTGCGATTCCGAGGAGGAGGGCAGAGCCGAGGACGATTGTCGTTGCGAGCCATTGCCGTCGGTTCATCTACGCACCTCACCAGTGTTCGGTATCGGATCCTTGGCGCAGATCGAAACAGCAAAGCTATCGTCGGTGCCCGGGGAAAACCTTTAGGTCGGAGGGCGGGACGTCAACGCGCGAGAGTGGCGCGTCCGAGCGTGAGTTCGTGCGATCCGACGCGGCGGGTGAACAGCGGCGTGAGCTGGACTCGATCGCGGTCCGGCCAATCCGTCGCCTCGTTCTTCTTCTTGAGGATGAGGTGGATCGGTTGTCCCCGTTGCACGAGCTTCGAGACGAGCTGATCCGTTGCGTTCGCCCCTTGGAAGTCGTCGACGGGAATCGGCTCACCCAGGTAGTAGAGGATCCCGGGCGAGAACGTGTTGAAGAAGCCGATCGTCGCAACGGCTCCTACTTCGTGTCGCGCACGCTCGGCGAAAGCGCGGGCGTGAAATGGGCCGTCGGGCGAGGCGATCAAGGTGAACAGCCCCACCACGTGCAAGGCCGCGGACGCGAGGGCGATCGAGGCGACGGCGCGGCCGAGCCGATCGCGGCGAGCGAACGCAACGACCGCAACGCCTGACGCGATGAGCGCGAGGGTCCCCGGCAGGCCGACGGCGAGCGCCTCGCCGATCGTTCGTTCACGGTCCTGGACGAACGCGGCGACGACGGGTGCCGGGAATGCGACGAGCAGTGCAACGCCGATCGCCGTCACGAGGCGGCGCAGAACGACGCGCAGGTCCGAGTGCCGCGACCGGAGTACGGCCTCGACGAAACCCGCGGCGAGCAAGGCTGCCGCCGGATAGAGAGGAAGGATGTAGTTCGGGCGCTTGCTCGTCGACGCCGTGAAGAATGCAAAGACGATGACGAACCAAGCGAGAGGAAACAGGGCTCTCGATCGCCGTCGAATCCGCCACTTGCCTCGAGTGCGCAGGAACAGAAACGGGATCGCGGCGATCGCAAGGGGGCTCCACGGCAGCGAGCCGCCGGTGAATTGGATGAAGTAGTAGTGCGGCCCAGCGGCGTGGTCGAACGCGTTCGTGAATCTCGTGAAGTTCTGGTGCCAGAAGATCTCGTCGAAGAACTCCTTCCCGCCGCGGACGTAGGTAGCCCAGTACCAGGGCACCGCGACCGCCAGGAGGAGTGGCACTCCGAACCACGGAGACGTGCGAAAGATCCCGAACCAGTCGCGCCTCAGCCAGAGGTATCCGACGGCGACGATTCCGGGGACGAGGATGCCGACCGGACCCTTCGTGATCGTTCCCAATCCCATCGCGGCGTAGAAGAGTAGCGAGAAGCCGAGCGATGTGCCGGACGACCGCGCGCACGTCGACCGCCAGAACGCCCAAATCGCGAGCGTCGTGAACCCGGTAAGCGTCATGTCGTACTGCGCCGACACGCTCTTGACGAGGAACTGACTCGAGGTGAGAAGCGCTGCGGCTGCCACGAGTCCCGCACGCCGCGAACCGAACAGGCGCTTCGCCATATCGAAGGTCAAGAGCGCGCAGAGGATCGCGGCGAGGATCGAGGGCAATGCCGCAGTCAGCTCGCTGACGTGGCCCGCCGGAATCGACGCAATTCCCGACACCCAGTGGTAGAGCATCGGCTTCCACGGTAGCGGCTTTCCATTCAGGTGCGGGAGCACCCAATCACCGCTGTCGAGCATCTCGCGCGTGATCTGGGCATCGCGTCCTTCGTCGGTGTTGTCGAGCGGTCGCGTGCCCCCATAAATCCAAAACGCAACCAGCAGCGCAGCCAACAAGACGAGAAATCCGCGCGATCGTCCGGTCATGGCGTATCGAGCCTCCCGAGAAAAACGTACGACTTGCTCCCGACGTCGCCCTCGGCGAGGAGCTGAAGGCGTCGAGTCAAAGTCGGCGGGAGCTTGGACCACGCTTCGTCACGCATGACGACGAACGCGCGTTCGGGGCGGTCGAGGTAGCTCGCGAGGGCGCTCTCTTGCTTTAGCTCGACGATGTGCCGGCGCGTGTAGTAGGAAAACCCTTCGCGGTAGTTGCCGTAGATCGCGAACTCGGGCGCACCGCCGAGTCGCGCGACGATGCGGTCGCAGAGCGGCTTCGGGGACTTGTAGGGATCGAGCGTCGGGAAGACCGCGACGTCGAGGACGAAGAAGATCCCACCGACGGCGGCTGCGAGCGCCAGCGTCGCGCCGAGATGCCGGCGAGCCCGGACGAGCGCGAGAATCGCGATACCGCCCGCGAGTGCGATGACGGCGGCGATCGCGGCGATCGGCCGGAATTCGTCGTAGGGCACGCGCCCAACTCCTGCGGCGAAGAGCGCACCGGCGATCCCTGCCAAGGCGAGTGTGCCTCCGGCCAGCAGTGTCGCACCGGCGCGCCACCGCGCGGCGACGGAGTCGAGGTGTGCACCGATGGCGATCGCGATCATCGGGTAGATCGGCAACAGGTACTTGCCTTGCTTGGAGCTCGTGATCGAAAGGAACAGAAACGCCGGCACCGTCGCTGCGACGAGAAATGCGGCCTCGCGTCGCCGCCCGCCCGAGCGCCACTCTCGAGCGAGCTGCCAGACCGCGCCGGGCAGAAAGAGACTCCACGGGAACAAGTCGACGGGCAGGGTGCCGAGGTAGAACCACGGCGGTTGGCGGTGGCTGTCTGTCTCGCCGGAAAATCGACCGAAGTTCTGACGGACGAGCAGGTCCTCGGTGAACTGGGGACCGCCGCGATGGCAAGCGATCACGTACCACGGTACGACGATCGCTGCGAAGAGCAGGACTCCGACGAGGAAGTCGAAGCGCAACAGGTGGCGCACGTCTCGGACGATCGCGAGAAACGTGACGACGGTGAGGCCCACGAGTACGAGCGCGAGCGGTCCCTTCGTGAGGACGGCGAGACCGAGCGCCAACCAGGCGAGCGCGTAGGAGACGCCGCGCCGGTGTTCGTCCGACCATCCGCGATGGAAGAGAACGAGGCTTGCGAGAACGAAGACGGCGAACGGTCCGTCCGTGTACGCGAACCGCGACATCTGGAACCAGAGCGGTGTCAGCGCGATGACGAGCGCACCGAGGATTCCTGCGCGCTCGCCAAACAATCGGCGACCGAGGATCCACGTGAGGCAGACGCCGAGCACGCCGAGGAGCGCTGCCGGCAAGCGCGCCGTCCATTCGTCGAGCCTTCCGAACACGCGCGCGCTCGCGAGCATCAACCAGTAATTGAGGATCGGCTTCTCGGAATAGAGCCCACCGTTGAGAAGCGGCAACACCCACTCGTTGGCCGCCCGCATCTCTTGCGCGACCGCCGGGAAGGTCGGCTCATCAGGTTCCCAGAAACCGCGCCGTCCCAACGCGGTGAAGAACAGGATCGCCGCGAGGACGAGCACGCCGCCGACGCCGAGAAGGGCTCGACGATTCACGATCATCGCAGGGAGTCTAGGAATCGAGCCGAGTGATCGCCATCGATTTCCCACGTCACGCTCGCGGGCGAGTAGAATCCCGTTGCGTCGTTGGGAGACGTTCACGTGCTCATCGAGAGTCGACGAACGGAGACGCGGGCTTGCGAGGAATTCGACGCGAATCGACGCTAGCGTGCTGCGCACTTGCGTTGCTCGGGCTCGCGTGTGACACGACGCAGCCGCCCCCGATTCGAGATTCGCCTTCGGTCGTTCGTCGCGAGTATCGGCCGGGGAAGTTGACGCTCGCCGAAAAGGCGGATCTCTTCGAGCGAGAGCTTTGGGAGCGTCACGTCGCGCCCGAGGGAGTCGTGCTGTACTCCATTCGGCTCCGAGAGCGAAGCGAGCGACCACGACACTACGGCAATCTCGCAGATGCCGCATACTGGACCGGTTGCGCACTCGCCGCCGAGGCCCTTCGCTGGTCGGTCACCGGAGATCGCGACGCGCTCGACTGTGCGGCTCGCCTGGTCGATGGGCTCGCGCTCCTCCAGCGCGTAACGGGCGTGCCGGGATTGCTCGCGCGCACCATCGACCCGGAGCCCGACGAAGCGGCGATTCGAGGCGACCAGGGCGTTTGGTCTCGCGCCGCACCGCCGTACGATCGTTACTGGGTCAAAGGCGACGTGAGCAAGGACCAGTACTGCGGCGTCGCGTTCGGATACGCGACCGCGTACGACCTCCTGCCCGCAGGCGACACGCGCGACGCGATTCGGCGCGACCTCGGCGAGATCGCGCACTTCCTCGATCGGAACGACCTCGTCATTCGCGACGCGCACGGCAAGGCGACGACGTACGCCGGGCTCGAGGCGTGGATAGGGCCCGTGCCGCTCGGCCCGAATGCACTGATCGCACTCGCGATCTTCTCTTCGGCGGCGCACGCGACGGGGGACGCGGCGATCGAGTCGCGACATTTGCGTCTCGTTCGCGAGCGCTATCCCGAGGCGTGCGCGCACGCGAAGTTCGAGGCGTTCGGCAAGACGAACCACTCGAACGACATGATGTCGTTTCTGAGCTACTACACCGTGCTTCGGCTCGAGACCGAGCCTGAGGTCCGGGCTCCCATCGAGCGAGGGATCGACGGCATCTGGGAGGCCGTCAGCGGCGAGCACAACGCTCTCTTCGCGTCGATCCACTGTGCGCTTCGCCGTGAGGAGCCCGATACTCTCGCCGACATCCGCGAGACGCTGCGACTCTTCCCGGAGACGAAGCGAGTCTTGCCGGTCGACAACCGCGGCCGCGCCGACGTGCCCCTCTCGGCGTGGACCAATCGGAAAGGCAAGCCGAAGTCGGCGGTTGCGCTTCCCATCAACCAGCGACCAATGTCGAGCATGTATTGGAAGAGCGATCCGTACGAGCTGGACGGAGATCTCGACGCCGAAGGGGACCAGGAGTACGCGGGCGTCGATTATCTTCTGGCGTACTGGATGGCTCGACGCCACGGTCTTCTCGAGGAGTCTCGGCCTTGAGCGCGTTCGTCGACGGACTTCGACGGCGATGGGACGATGCTGCATTCCGCAAGCGGCTTGGTATTGCGGCGGCAGCGGGCATCGTGATCGCCGTCGTCATCGTCTGCATCCAAGCCGTTCACAACGCCGACGACACCGACTTCACGCGCTACTGGTACGGGGGGCGAAACCTCGTGACCGGCAATGCAATCTACGGACCCGCCGCTCCCGATCTCGGCTTCAAGTACCACCCGTTATTCGCGATCTGGATGGCGCCGTTCGGGTCATTGCCGGTCAGCGTCGCCGGGTTCTTCTGGTATGCGATCAACGTCGCGTACATCGCCGGCGCGTTTTGGATGGCGTATCGCGTGGTGTTCCCGCGAGGCGGCGCGTCGTGGTGGGCGATCCTCGTCGTCGCGGCGGTGTCGAACCTCCTCGTTCACAACTTGAAAACGGGGCAGGTCAACGTCACGAACTTCTTCTTCGAGATTCTCGGGGCGTACTGGATCTGCCGTTACGACGGCAAGCGCGACGGGCTCGCCGGTGTCGCGATCGGGCTCGCGGCGACGATCAAGTACACCCCCCTCGCGCTCGTCCCGTATCTGGCGCTGCGCCGGCGTTGGAAAGCGGTCGGCGGAGCGTTCGTCGGGCTCGCGATCTTCGGATTCATCGTGCCTTCGATCGTGCTCGGTCCGGTGCGCCACTGGGAGCTGACGCGCCAGTGGCTCTCACGTGGATCGCAGATGTTCTCCAACTACGAGGCGGGCGTCGGTTACTCGCCGGGGATCTCGACGACCGCGTTCCTGCGTCACCTGCTCCAGGCGCGGACCGCGACCTCGGAGCGCTATGGTGACCTCTTCGTCAACGTGACCGACTGGCCATCGGCCGACGTGTCGCGGGCCATCCTCGTGCTCAACGTTGCAATCGTCGCGCTGCTCCTCTTCGGCCTGTTCTCGCGAACGCGGCGCGACGATCCGCTGCGGCTCCCGCTCGAGATCGCGGCGGTGATCCTCACGGTTCACCTGGTGTCGCCGGAAACACGCAAGGCGCACCTGATCTCGCTGATCTGGGTCTACATGGTTGCGGGCGGGTTCATCCTGCGACCGCGCGGCGTCGAGCCGTCGCGCCGATCATGGACGATCGCCGGACTTGCAGCGTTCGGATTGATCGCTCTCACGAAAGAACCCCTATTCGCTGAGCGGACCCTTCTCGCCTTGTCGGCGCTTTGCGACGCGGGGTTTGGCGCCCTCTTCCTGTTGCTGGCGGCGATCCTGACGCTTCGGCTTCGCCCTTTTGCCGAGGCCGGCGTCGAACGAACGGCGCGCTCACCCGTCTCGCCGCTCGACTTCGGCGGTGGCCTCGGCGCGGGCGGAGGCTGACGCCGAGAGCGAGGGCGTCACGCGACACGGATTCGATAGACGTTGCCGCTCGTCACCCGGATGACGTTCGCGTCAGCCGCCTGATGCGTTCGCGCGCGGCGGGATGCGCTTCACGACGAGGTGTTGCTCGCGCGGGTCGGAATAAGGGCGAGTTGCGCGGAGTGCGATCTCGAGGTTTTGTCGCGCAGCCGGCTCGAGATCATCGTATGCGCCGCGCGTGAGGAGACAGTAACCGCCGTTCGGATCCGCGAGAAAGCGAGCAAACCCGGAATCGTCGAGCGTCGGGATTCGGCGGCGCGTGTAGTACATGACCTGCCACTCGAAGGCGTCGTGGTTGTACAGCGGCGCGGCTCTCGGCACCGTTGCCTCGATCTGCTGCGCGAGCGGTTTCAGCGACTCGCGGTCCTGGACCTTCGGCATCGCCTCGAACGCCGCGAGCAATGCTGCGGCTGCGACGCCGGTGGCCGTCGACAGCAGCGCCGGTACCGGTCGTCCCCGCCACGTCAACGCGAACGGAACGATCCCGATGAAGAGGGTGCTCGCACCGAACAGGATCACGGCCGACGGGCGGTGCATGAGCGCGCGAACGATCTCGAAGGCCGACGCGGCCTCGCGCGATCGCGTCAACGACTCGGGCCATGACGACGCCGGAATGAACAGAAAGAGTGCGAGGACCAGCAATGCGGCGGCGCAGACGATTCCGGCGACGGCACTCGATGCGAGAACGAATCGCTTGACGATTGCATTGCGCGGCTCGGCGATCCAAGCGTCCCACAATCCCGCGGCGAGCAATGCGGCGGCGGGCAAGAGCGGCAACAGATAGTCGGAGCGCTTTCCGCGCGCAATCGAGAAGAAGAGCAGCATCGCCGCGAGCCAAAGAAGCGGCAGCAGGAATCGATCGGCGCGCCACTGACGGCGCTTGACGCCGAGCGCGATGGCTGCGGGAACGAACAGGCTCCACGGGATGCCATTCGAGAAGAAGTACGGCCACAGATAGAAGAATCCGTGGATGTGGCCTCCTCCCTCGTCGTTGCCGATGAACATGAGGAGGTTCTCCATCATGAACGATCGGTACGCGAACTCGTCGCCGCCGCGAAGGAATCCCTGCGCGTACCACGATCCGGCGACGACCAAGTAAACCGGGACGCCGATGAGCGGTCGAAGGCGCCTCACGGCGGACAGCTTTCGGCGCGCCAGCAGGAAGCTGCCGATCGTGATCCCCGGGAGGATCGCGCCGAGCGGCCCCTTCGTCAGCGTCGCCAGCGCGAGTGCGATCCAGAAGAGGAGCGCGGTGACCAACGACGGCCGCGACTCGGGATTCGATTCCCCCCGTTGGTACTCGCGTAGGAAGAGGTAGATCGCGAGGCAAACGAAGAACGTCAGCGTCATGTCGACACGGGACCGTCGCGCAAGGCTGATGACCAGCGCCGTCGTTGCCGTGAACAGCGCGGCGAGAAACCCGCCGCGACGTCCGAGTAGACGCTTCCCGATTCCGAACACCACGAGCACGAGAAGGGTCGCCATCACGGCCGACGGCAATCGTGCGCTGAACGTCGATCCCTCGCCGAACAGCGCGCACGAGCCGGCAACGAGCCACGGGAAGACGAGAGGTTTTTCGGGCAAGAGTTCGCCGTTCAGCTTCGGGAGGTACCAGTGGTCGCCGTGAATCGTCTCCCAGGCGGTGATGCCCTCGCGAGGCTCCGCCTTGAGGTCGAGGTCGTAGTGCGCGATCCCGACGAAGAAAAGGACGAACGAGAGTGCGAGCAATGCGGCGATCGGCTTTCGATCCTCGTGCGCGATCACTTGACGTCGTCCCCGATCGCGGTCGGCGGCAACTTCACGTGGAACAGCCTCGCTTCGCCCTGGCGGCGAACGAGCTCGACCTCGTACCCTCGAAGCTGAGCCTTGACCCGGTTCTCGTTGCGCTCGTCGACGACCAGCCAGACGGAGCGTGCGTCTCCGATCGCCCGGCGAAGGTCGTCGCGGTCCCCGAACCAACGCCGATCCTTCTCGCCCGCGAGACGAAAACCATACTCGTTTTCGCCGCTCGAGCCGACCTGAATCGGGAACAGGCGGGAGTAGTAGACGAGCGAGTGCCGGTGAGGACTGCCGTAGTTGAGGACGGGCTCGTCCGCTCGTCGCTGTTCGCCGAGCACGCCGGCGATCTCGCGCGAGCAGAGCCACGGCGTCATCTCGACGGCGGCCGACTCGGCGCCGACGAGGAAGCAGACGGACACTGCGGCGAGGGACGCTACTGCCGCATCGCGGGAGCGTGGCGCGACCCATGCGGCCAGGCCCGCGGCAACCGCGCCGCCGGCGATCGCCGGCTCGAGTCGACGAAGCGCTTCGTTCCATTGACCCCCGAATGCGGGCAGCAGGGGAATGGTTATCGCGCCCGCGGCGAACACGATTGCCGTCGCGATAGCGGGGCCGCGCAAGGATGCAGTCGACAGCGAGGCGGCGATGAGGCACGCCATTGCGGGAAACGCGGGGAGCACGTAAGTCACGAGCTTCGATTGCGACGGAAGGAAGACGGCGACCATGACGAGCGCCCAGATCGCCGCTCCGAGTGCGACATCCGTTCGTTCGCACCGCCGAAGTGCGAGCAGTGCGCCCGGAAGCGCGAAGAGCCATGGCCCGAGCCCCCCGAGTGCGGTGCCGATGAGCGTCCAAGCGTTCTCGCCGTGCTCGTACTCGGGCGAGGCGTAGCGACGAAGGTGTTGTTCGACGACGAAGAACCGCGGGAAGTCCGCTTCACGAATCGACACAGCTACGAACCACGGTGCGACGACGGCGACGTATAGGGCGACGGATGGCAGCGAGACGAGGCGACGCAATGCGCGGACGTCGCGCCGCACGATTTGTGATGCGACGAGAGCGACGACCGGAAGCAAGACGGCGATGGGGCCCTTCGTGAGCGTGCCGAGGGCCGCCGCGATTGCGACCGCAACACGCAGTCGAGGGGCATTCCCGTCGCCGATGCAGAGGCGATGGCCGCACAGCAGGATCGCCGTGACGAAAAAGGAGAGGATCGGATCGAGCACGAGCGTGCGTCCGAGCGCGAGCGGAAACGCCGACGAAGCGAGCACCACCGCCGCGAGGAGTCCGCCACGCCGTCCGAGGAGCCTCGAGCCGTGCACGCCCACGAGCGCGATCGTCGCAACGGTGAACAGTGCCGGCACCAGACGCGCCACCCATTCGCTCGTGCCTAAGAGGGCGAACGCACCGGCGACGAGCCAATATCCGAGCGGCGGCTTCTCGAGGTACGGCACGCCCCACAGATGCGGCACGATGAAGTCACCCGTGGCCAACATCTCGCGGGGGATCTCCGCGTAGCGCGATTCATCCGGATCGAAGAGCGATCGCGTGCCCAATCCGATGAGCAGTGAAAGCGAAAGAGCCACGAGAACGGCGATGAGGAAGCGGTCGCCGGTATCCGTCTTGTCGAGCGGGCGCACTCGCCGAGAATAGCGTCCAGTCATCGTCGAATCCAGCGCGATTGACGCAGGGTTGGCGGACGATCACAATCGCCGACCGGTCGCGGAACCCCACGGGACGAGGAGGCAATCATGCATCGGCCGATGGAATTCCTTGCGCTGACCCTCTTGGCGGGGACGAGCTGCGCATACATGAGTGCCGTTCGGGCCACGGAAGAAGTCCGTGTTCAGAAGCCGCTGACCGCGAACGCCGCGCACGTGTCGGTGGAGAACATCACCGGCGACGTGGCCGTCGAGACGTGGGATCGCGATGAAGTGCTCGTCGTCGCCGAAAAGGAAGCGCAGGGTCGCGACGACGCAGACGCTCGAGAGAATCTCGGGAGGATCCGCGTCGACGTCGAACCCACCGCGGACGGACTCTCGGTCGTGACCCGACTTCTCGAGGGGCATGCCAGCGGTGGCGTCTCCTATCACTTGACGGTGCCGGCGTGGGCTCGCGTCGAGGTGAAAGTCGTCACGGGTGACGTCGATCTCGAGGGGCTCACGGGAGGCGTAGACGTGCACGTCACGACGGGTGACGTCATGCTGCGCGGCGTCGCGACGCCGGCGGCTGCGAACGTCGTCACCGGGACGATCGACGTCTTCGTGTCGGACCTCGAACATCCGGTCTCGCTCGAAACCGTCACGGGCAACGTGAAGGTTGGCCTTCCGAATGGGAAGGGAGCGCGCCTGGACACGGAAACGACCGTTGGATCGATTGCGTGCGACGGGAACGTGAAGGTCTCGCGAGACTCGGTCGTTGGCGCAAGAGCCAACGGCTCGATCAACGGCGGCGGGCCGGATGTGCACGTGCGAGTCACGACCGGCGACATTCGCGTGACGCAGCGGCCGCGCGCCGGCGCTTGAATCTCGATCGCGGATCCGATGCCCGCGTCACAGATCGATGTTCAGTCCTGCAGAAAGGGGTTCGTGCGACGCTCGCGACCGATCGTGGTAGCCGGGCCGTGCCCCGAGTAGACTCGCGCGCCGTCGGGAAACGCGAGCAGCCGCTCGCGTATCGAGCGAAGCAGCGTTTCAGTGTCGCCGCCCGGCAAGTCCGTGCGACCGATCGATCCCGCGAAGAGCGCATCGCCGACGAACAGGTCGTCGCCGACGCGAAACGTCACGCCACCGGGCGTGTGTCCGGGCGTCTCGATCACCTCGATGCGGACCGGTCCCTTTCCAAACGTGAACACGTCGCCTTCTTCGAGGTAGCCGTCGATGCGCGGTATCGGCGGCGGCCGCAGTCCGAAGAGCGCCGCTTGCTCCGGGATAGCCTCGACGAGGAAGAGGTCGGCTTTGTGGATGTGAAACGGCGCGCGAGTCGCTTCCTTCAGCTCGGCAACGGCTCCGACGTGGTCGAGGTGGCCATGCGTGTTCAGGATCCAGCGCACGGTGAGATCGTGCCGGCGCACGACGGCGAGGAGTCGCGGCGCCTCGTCGCCCGGATCGACGGCGACGGCCTCCCGAGTTTCCTCGTCGACGAGGAAATAGCTGTTCTCGGAGAACGGACCGACGGTTTCGACGAGCACCTTGATGGCCATTGCGGGGCATTCTAGGTTCGGCCGGGTGGCCGATCCATGATCCCTGATCGAGAATCCATCGTCCTGACGGCGCGCATTCGAGGGAACTCCAAATGATCGTCGATCGAGAGGTGGCGTGGGCGTTGCTGAACGAGTACACGAAGTCCGAGAGTTTGCTGAAGCACGCGTTGGGTGCCGAGGCGGCGATGCGTGCCTACGCGGATCGCTTCAGCGAGAACGTGCCCCTGTGGGGAGCCACCGGGCTGCTCCACGACTTCGACTACGAGCGGTGGCCGGCACTCTCCGAGCACACGTTTCGCGGCGCCGAGATCTTGGCTGCGAAGGGTTTCCCGGAGCCGCTCATCTACGCCATTCGCGCGCACAACGAGCTGCAAGCGCTGCCTCGCGTGAGCCTGCTCGACAAGTCACTCTACGCCGTCGACGAGACCGTCGGGATCGTTCAGGCGTGCGCGCTCGTGCGGCCGAACCGAGGGATCACGGACATGGAAGTGTCGTCGGTGCTGAAGAAGTGGAAGAAGAAGGAATTTGCGCGCGGCGTCGACCGCGATCAGATCGAGCGTGCAGCGGCTGATCTCGGCGTCCCGCTCGACGACCACATTGCCGTCGTGCTCGCAGCGATGAAAGGGATCGCTCCGGCGCTCGGGCTCACGTAGCGCCTTGGACTGCCGTGGTCGTTTCCGACGCGGGCGCGATTCGTGTTCGACGACGCTCGACTAGAGTTCGGCCACTGCGTATCGCTCCATCCAGTCTCGCCATCGGACGGGAGCGTCCGACGGCGCGGGTCCACTCGGGGGCTCCGTCGGTTCGGCGTGGTGCCACTCGACCCGCGGCGTCGTCACGACCTCGTATCCGCATCGGTGAAAGCCCGTCGCGAGCCGCCAGCCCGCCGGCTCTCCGCTCGCACGGCGCCACGCTTCGACGACGGAGTTCTTCCACGCCGCCCAGCCTCGAAGGGGTGGCATGAACCTCGGACTCGCCGACAGCGCCGAGTTGAGATAGCCGCGATCTCTCCGGCGGAGTCCCTTCCACGGATCGTGCAACGTTCGTCGATCGGTGACCACCCAACCGCTGCAATCGACTCGGCCCCGTTTCACTTGCCGCCCGGCCACGAGCGCCGTCCGCGGGACCATCAAGAGGGCCAGCACCTCCTCGATCTGTTCTCGATCGAACGGGCCGTCCGGCGCCATGAACACGACCGGATGCGCCGCGCGCTCGAGTGCATCCATGAGGACTTCGCTCCCGGCATCCGGCTCAGAAGTCAACTCGATGAGCTCATGAGGGCGTCGATCGAACACGCGGTCGAGGAGTGCGTGTCGAGCGCTCGCGCGCTCTCGAGTCATCAACACGGTGACCCCAAAGTCGGCCGGAGGCTTCCGCCGCGCGTGAAAGACGTTGCCGCCCGGGACGAGAACGCGAACGTCCACGCCGCCTCCGGCGGGCCACGATCGAAGATGTTCCTCGAGACTGCTCACCGCGCGTTCTTGGCCCATCGATTTTTCGGACGTGCGCATCGCGGTCGATCCGGGGATCGCGCGCCAGTCGTAGAGCACGCCAGGCAGATGGACGAATACGCCGCCGGCGCGCAGCATCCGCAATGCGGCGTCGTAGTCCTGTGCTCCATCGAACTCCGGACGGTATCCCCCGATCTCCAGCAGCTTCTGCCGTCGTACCACGCGCATGTGGCACACGTAGTTGAACGCGAGGAGCAGGTGGTGGGACCAGCCTGGCTTGAAGCACGGCTCGTGATGCTCGCCGCTCTCGTCGACCTTGTCCTCGTCCGTGAAGAGCCAGTCCACGTCGGGGCGCTCGGCGATGCAACGAGCGGCAAGCTCTAGCGCTCGCGGATGGAGGACGTCGTCGTGATCGAGGAAGACGACGTATTCGCCACGAGCCTCCTCGAGGATGCGGTTGCTCGCTCGCGAGATGCCGACGCCGGTTCTTTCTCGGAGGACGCGGATGCGCGAGCACGAACGCATTTCGTCGTCGAGGAGGCGCGCCAAACCTCGGTTCGAGGGCGAGTCATCGAAGAGAACGAGTTCCCACCGATCGTAAGTCTGCTCTTTCACGGATCGAATGGCGTCGCGGAGAATGCGGTCCGGAACGTCGTGCACGGGTGTGGCGACCGTGAATGCAGTCTTTCCGTTTCTTGGTTCCGGGACGACGAGCAAATCCCCTCGAGCGAGCGCGCTTCGATATGCGGCCGCTCGGCGCTGCCGCTCATTCAACTGAGTCTTCAGAAGTCGCGGCCGAACGGCGTAGTAGGGGAGTTTGCGAAGGCGGTGCCAGTCGGTCACGCTCGTGTCCTGCCCCGATCGGCGTCGCGGCCGGTGAGGACGGACTCGATCAGATCGAGGTAGCGGGCCCTCGATTCCTCCGGCTTGTGCCACGCGAGAAAGCGAGCTCGCGATCGTTCGCCCATGCGTCGTCGCGTCTCCCCGTCGCGAAAGAGAATCTCGAGGTGGCGGGCGAGTTGGGCGGCGTCGCCGAACTCGAACGACAGTGCATTCTCTCCGATGCGCACCTGTTCCCGCACGCCGCCGCAGAGCGTCGTAACGATCGGTAGCCCGTGACCCATGGCTTCGAGCACCGCCAAAGAGCAGGACTCGATTCGCGAGCTCAGGACGAAAACATCCGCAGCTCGGTAGTACCGATCGACGTCGATCGATTCGCGCACCAGTCGAACGCGGCCGTCGATGCCGGGTCGACGAACGTTCTCTTCGATGACGCGGCTGAACGGCTCCCCCTCGCGAAGTCCGACGAGCACCGCTCGGACGTTCGGGCAACGATCGGCGAGAATCCGAATGGATTCGACGAGCGTCGTCTGATCCTTGCGGCTGCAGATCGTTCCGACGGAGAGGGCCAACATGTCGCCAGGCTCGATGCCGAGACTTCGTCGCGAGCTTTCGCGGTCCGCCAGGCGTGTACCACTCGCGAGGGGATCTTCGTCGAGAGTGTTCGGGCACACCACGAAGCGGCCGCCCGAATCGTGATGCGCGAAAAGTTCACGTGTCTCCTCCGAAACGAAGACCACCCGATCAGCTCGTTTGAGAGCGCGCTCCATTGCAGGCAGTGCGACGCGGGCGACGACACGCTGCAGCACGTCTGGCGAGTAGTGTTCGTGGATCAACCAGATCACGGGCGCCCCGAGACGATGAGCCGCATTCACGGCGCAGAAGCTCTCCAGAGTGTTCACGATGACGAGCGATGGTCGATGCGCGGCGAGTGCCCTGCGCGTCGCGGCGACCGTGCGCTCGAGCTTTAGGAATCCGCGCCAGCCGCCAGCCAGCGTCGTGTCCGCGGCGGGGAGCAGAGACACCGAAACGCCTCGCTCCGCGAGTCTTGCTCGGGCGGGACCATCGACGAATGAGACGACCATCGGCGACAGGTCTTGCCGAGTTCGCACCGCTTCGGCGATCCGCACGAGCACCATCGTCGCGCCCTCGAGATTCAGATTGTGAGCGAAAAGGACGACGCTGCGCGGGACATCGCCGGCAGCGCCGCGATCGGCGACGCTCGTCGCGTCGTCGGTAGCCGTGCCCCGATCTGGCGCGCGCCGCCCGCGCCACGCCTCTTGGACCCCGGAGGCGATTCGCAGGAGAGTTCTCGCCGTCGGTCCCATCGACCGCGCCGGAAATCGCCGTTCGAGTTCCGCGATGGTGCCGGCCGCGATCACGATTCCGGAGTCGGCGAGGACCAAATCGAACTCGCGCATCTCCGGCGTGACGAACACCCGGCCGCGAAAGCCGCAAACGTTGACGTGCATCCCGCGCGCCCTGCGGCGGACATCGGGTCGTTCGACCTGCGCGAGCCCGTCGTGCACTTCGCCGTTGCAGCGAAGCACGACTCCCGGGGAATGCGCGTCACCGGTTGAGAGGCACCAGCCCGAGGCGACCAAAATGCGGTGCGGACTCAGTGAATCGGGTTGGATCCAGAATGCATCGACGCTCCACCGAGGCGGCACCCCGGCTTCCGTCGAGCGAAATCCGTCGCGCACCATCATTGCTCGAAAATACCTTACGCGCCTCGATGCGAACAGCAACGTCGAGGCGACTCGCCGCCACCGGCTGCGAGACCCGGACCGAGACGGCCGAGATCGGCCGCGCTTGACACCTCGCCGCGCGGCGGCGAAATAGGGAAGAATCATGTCTCGATCGAGGCGCATCAACGACTTCCTCCACGATCTCACGGCGTCTCGCGACTGTCGCCGCGCGATTCGAGAAGTTCGGTGGTTGCAGCGTCGCCTTTCGACGACTCGACTCCGTCTTGCCCTTCCTTTCGCGTTCGTCGGATCCGGCCATTTCAAGTCGATAAAGCCGATGCAAACCGCGGCCGAGATCGATCGCCTGTTCGACGCCGTCTCGCAACTGCAGCCGAAGCGCATTTTGGAGATCGGGACGGCGCGAGGGGGCACGCTCTACCTCTGGACCCAAGCTGCCGCGGCCGATGCGACACTCTGCAGCATCGACCTTCCGGGCGGACGATTCGGCGGAGGCTATCCTGAGTGTCGAGAGGCGTTCTACCGCTCCTTCGCTCGACGAGATCAAGTCATCCGCCTCCTGCGCCGAGACTCCCACCGAGCGGAAACCGTCGCGATCGTTCGCGAGGTATTCGGAGGCGCGCCCATCGACTTCCTGTTCATCGATGCAGACCACACCTACTCGGGGGTGAAGACCGACTTCTTGCTCTATGGCCCTCTGGTTCGTGCAGGCGGGCTGATCGCGATGCACGACATTCGTCCGAGCACCGACGGAGAGACTCAGGTCGATCGATTGTGGAACCAGCTCCGCACTCGCTTCGAAAGCGAAGAGATCGTGCATCCGGACGACACCGGCCGCGAGTTGGGGATCGGCTTGTTGCGCGTGACGGAGCCTGGCATTGCCGCAGTGACGTCGCTCGACTGACCGAGGCGCCCGTCAGGCCTGGGCGGACGTCGATGCGAGGTTCGCGGCGCGGCCGGCGTCGATTCGTGAGGTCGTTCGTTCGACCGGATCAGTAGCACTCGGCGCGAGCGCGACGAGCACGACGCCCAGCATCCAGAAGAGTGTCGTAACCTCACCGTGAGGGCACGAGTAGTAGTGATCGGAGAATCCGTAGACCCAAAGCGCGCTCAGCGACGCCGCGATTCCTGCGGCGATGCCACGGGACCAAGCGGACTCCGCGCGGCGCCATCGACGCACGGCAAGAATCGTCATCGTCAGGAGCACCCAGAGAAACGCGGCCAGTCCGATGATTCCCGTTTCCACGAGCAGTTGCAGGTAGACGTTGTGCGCGTGCTTCACGTCCTCACCGGCGCCTTTTGCGTACGGCTTCTGCGCGAACGTCTCTTGAAAGTGGCGCTCGCCGGGCCCGGAGCCGAGCAGTGGGTGCTCGCCGGCCATCTCGAGCCCGCAACGCCACGCAATCGATCGATTGCCGAGCGGTGCCGTCGGTCCCGACTCCATATACCGCTGGAACTCGACGATCGAGAAGACTCGCGCCCGGTAGCTCACCGGCAACGCGATCCATGCGACGAGGGCGCTAGCGAAGAAAACGATGAACAGCCGACGCTCGACGAGCAATGCGAAGACGATCGCGGCTGCAGCCGCCGCGACCCACGCTCCACGGGACATCGTCATCGCGAGTCCGATCAGTCCCGCGATCAACAACGCCCCGAGCGCCGCGCGTCCGGGCGCCGAGCGCGTGGCGAGAAGCGCGCCGCCGACGATCGGCAGAACGACTGCGAGATAGAGCCCGGCCTTCGCGTACCAATCCAAGTAAGCGACGAATCGTTCGTCGGCCCCCGAAGCGAGACGGACGAAACCGATTGCCAGGACGCACGCGAGCGACGCCGCGCCCACGATCAGCAGCCGGCGAGCCGCACGTTCGTCGCGGAAACCAGCGGTCGCAGCGACGAACACGGTCAGGTAGACGCCCGAGCCCCTGACGAACTCGGTGGTGTCGTACGACCAGCTGGACGACGACAGCGCTGCGGCCAAGGAAGCGGCCGTGAGCGCGACCGACGGCCACAGGAGCGGTGTCTTTCGGACGGGCGATCGCCGCGTGAGCAGCCATTGGAGGATCAGGAGTGCGAACAACGCGATGGCCGTCGCACTCGATACGCTTCGGAGGTTGTGGAATGGCGCGAGCGCGAGCAACGCGAACGTGCCCCACTCGATGGCGCGAGCGAGAAGTGGGATCAATCGATCCGTGGATACGCCCAGCACGATTCGAAGGAGGGCGAGCAGCACGACGAACAGAGCCGGGTTGACCGCATTCGTGACCAGGACGCGGATCGGGCCGACGCGAAACGAGAATCCGCCAAGGGCGAGAACGACGATCGTCATTGCCGCTGCGATCAGGAGGAGCGCCTCGAGCAAGCGGGCGATCCACGCGCGACCGGCTGTTCCCATGTGGCGCAGGATAATAGACGTCGGATCCGAGGCAACAACGAAGCGGACGCTCAGCCGTTCGAATTCGCCATCGCCGGCGAGCCGCGGGGCACTCGTGTGCGACCGAGGATCTCGTCGTACAAAGCTTCGAACGCATCCACGTAATCGTGGATATCGTAACGATCGCGAAGCCACTGGTGCGCCGCACGACCTCGCGCGGCGACCGCTTCCGCTCCGAGACCGCGTACGACGCAGAGTTCTCCAGCGAGTCGATCCGCGTCCAGCTCGTTCGGATCGATGAGCCATCCGGTCTCACCGTCGCGGATGAGCCGCGGAAGATCGCCCACTGCAGTTGCCACCGTCGGCAGACCGTGAGCGCCCGCCTCGAGGATGACGCGAGGAAACGCTTCGCTCGACGACGGAAGCACGAGCACGTTGCTCGCGGCGTAGAAAGGCGCAACGTCCTCTTGCGCTTCGAGGAGACGGAAGCGCTCGCCGAGTCCCAACGCCGCGATTTTCTCAGCCACCTGCTTTCGGTACTCCGGCCAGTTCCCACCTCCGACGGCGAGGAAGTCGGTCCGTGGATGACGGTCCAAGACACGTTGCGCGGATTCGACCAATAGGTGCACGTTCTTGCGCGGTTCGATCATCCCAACGAAGAGAAATCGGAATGGCGAGTCGGTGACCCCATGACGCGCGGCCCGATCGCGCAGCTCGTCTGTCGGGGCGAGGCCGTCGAAGCGCGTTCCGTTGGCGATGAGTACCGTACCGTCGATTCGAGCCTGGCTAGCGACGCGTTCGGAGCAGGAGACGACGCGCGTCGCGAGACGGCGGATCCAAGGGATGCGTCGCCGCATGCGGGAATTGACGAACTCGTCGTGAAGGTGCCAGACGACGGGAACTCCTGCGAGTCGCGAGGCCAGGGCGAACTTCTTCGAGAATGCAACGGCACGATTCACGTGAACGAGATCCGGACGCGAACGCCGGATCGTGTTCACGGCGTCGAAGATTCCCGTCAGGGCGCGGATCTTTCGTCCGTCGACGACGTCGACTCCTACGCCCTCCGCGCCGAGGTATCTGGAGAGTGCTCCCGTCTCGCCCAAGACGACCTCAGGCTGAAACCGATCGCGGTCGAGCCCGCGCACGAGGTCGAGTACACACCTCGGTGCGCCTGAGAGATCCGCTCGTCCCGAGACGATCAGCACGCGGGCGACGGCGGATGCGACTTTCATGATCTTCGGCTCGAGTGCGCGACCGGCTGGTCGAATTGCACTCCGGCGAGAGGCTCACGACACCGTCGCTCGCGATAGTCGAAATCCTCGTAGAGGTACATCCGCGAAGTGGACGTCGTTTGTGGCTCGATCTCGGAATAGCGGCGGAACTTTCGCTCGCGTGCCGCGCGATCGGCCACGACGAAATCGAAGTGGAAGAGGTGGAGGCGGCGGCATTTCTTCCCGCGGCCGCGTCCATCCGCCGGGAAGTGATGGTGAAGCATCCGATCGGGCGCGTACCGAAACACGGGCAGATTGCGAAAGAGTCGAAGCTGGAAATCGGGAAAGTGAGTGCTCGACCGCACGTAGGTCCACGGCGGTCCCGTGAGCACCCAGTAGCGCGCGAATTTGTAGTGCGTGTAGCGCTGCGTCCGCACGAGATCGGGGATCTTCGCGCGCAGCCGATCGCCGAGCAGTTCGTCGGAGTCGACGATCAGGATCCATTCACCCCGAGCCGCATCGAACGCGAAGTTCTTCTGCTCCGCGAACCGTCCGTCGAACGGACGCTGGAAGAATCGCACTTTTGCGTGGGCTTGCAGGATCTCCTGCGATCCGTCGGAGCTGCCGCCGTCGACGGCGACGATCTCGTCGGCAACGCCTTCGACGTTCGCCAGGAGTCGTGGAAGGAGAGGGGCTGCGTTTTGAGTCACGAGGCAAACGGACAACTTCGGTCGCGTCGATGCCACGACGTCCAACACGAAAACCTCCGCCGAGTCGCCGCGGGGCCGACGACGCTCGAAGAATCGAATCGCCTCGCCGAGGCATCGATGCTAACGCGGTCTGTGCGCGTCTTCAATGCGTCCGAAAACGACGACGCCTCGAAACGTGGGACCCAATCCCGCGTTTCGAGGCGCCACAGAAGGACGTGATCGGCCAGCTAAGACCGTTTTTTTTCGGCGACTCGAATGAGTGGCGATCCCGTCGCGACCATCTGGCAGTGCCAATCTTCCCGGCTCTCGCCGCTTCCTCCGAGGATCGCCACTCGAATGGTGTTCGCAACTCGCGGGCCCATTCGTGAACGAACCTCGAATGGTGCCCGCAAGGGCGCCGTTGGCGCGTCTCGCGGGCCATCGGCGAATTTGGCCGCGATGGTCGGTGAGAGAGGTTTTCACTCACACATCCGTTGATCCCGACAGAAGTGGGCGATTCGCAACGGATTGCCCGTGTGTCACCCCTCGGCTCGCTGATCTCAACTTTCGCTCACCCTCGCGCCGATACGTCCCCTCGCTGAGGTCGTCAGTCGGTGGTTCGAGACAAAGAGTTCGAGTGCTGGTTCAGCGATCAGAGGGAGAGGTCGGATGAAGAGAGAGCAGCGAATCGCCTTGATCCCGTTCGAGCGAACGTCGTTGCGGGATGAAGTCACCGAATTCGAGCACCTCTTCGTTTTCGGAATCCAGGAGTTCCTGGAGCTGATCGGCGAGGAGTCGTACGTCGACCTCTATCCGATCGGCGGCGAACCGAAGGACGGCGTCACGCCGAAGCGTCCACAATCGGACGCCGCGATCCGGGAGATGGCGCGCGAGGCCGGCGCGTCTCAGGCCCTCACCGGTCGGATCACGACCGAGGGGCGCTCGCGTCAACTGCTTCGGTCACTCACGCTGTCGGTGACGCTATTCGACGTCGACCGGCCCGAACCGGTCGTGAGCTTCGAGTTCACCCTCATGAACCAGCCGTCGAGCGGCGAGGGCAGCGGCGGCTTCCGAATCACGATGGACGAGCTGCACGACATTCACCGGCAGGTCTTCGAAGGAATGAAGAAAGCGCTCAGCTGGCGCGTCACACGGCGTCCCGACGTTCGCAAGTACTACCGCTATCGTCTGCGCCATCCGCTGACGCCGAGCTTCGACGCGTTCCGTTCGTTCGTGATCGCGCGGCGGTTGTCGGGATGCCGCGAGGAAAAGCTGGTTCACTACAAACGCTCCTCCCGCTTCGATCCGACGCTCGGCCACGCGTACCGAAACATCGCCTACCTCTACAAAGAGGGAAAGAAGCTCGCGAGCGCGATTCACTACTATCAGCTCTCGATCAAGAACCTCATCGATCCTGAGGCGATGGGTGAAGCGCACGCGGAGCTGGGGCTCTGCTACGCCAACCTCAACAACATCGACGAGGCCATCCGACAGTGGCATCTGTCGCGACGCTGGAATCCGACCAACAAGGACGTCTTCGCGAACCTCGCGATCGGTTACGAAGAGAAGGGACTGACCGAGAAAGCGGTGAAGTACTTTGGTCGGGCGCAACGGATCGATCCGCAATACTACTGGGCATGTCGCGGCCTGGGCCGCATCTACGCGAACCAGCGCCAGTGGAAGAAAGCGATCAAGCAGCTGAAGCTCCAAGTGAAGATCGCGCCGGAGGACGCTTGGGGACACTACACGCTCGGCAGTTGCTACTTCCACGAGGGCGCCGTCGACAAAGCCCGCGAACACCTGCGCAAGGCCATGGAGCTCGACCCCGAGGGCGACGCCGGACGCCAGGCATTCCAAGGGCTGATGCAGCTCGACGCATCGTGAGCTGATCGCCGGCCCTCCCGCCTTTCGACCGCTTGACCCTCGCGCACGCGGGGGCGCATCATGTGCCGCCTCGAAATCAGGACGAGTCGCATTGAGGTGGGCCCATGGATTCGCGCAACCCGACCGCAGCCGAACCCAGGAACGTGAACCGTCGCGCTTTTCTCGCGACTCTCGGCGCGGCGGCCGCGCTGCCCGCATGTCGTTCGATGCCGTTGCACTCGGACTCGAGCTCCGGCGCCGCGTCCCTCGCGGGCAGCATGGACAGCCTCCTCGCGGGAGTCAAGGCGCTCGAGCGCGACGCGTATCGCGTGCGCCTCGATCGACTGCGATCGCTCCTCAACGAGGAGGGGATCGATGGAATCCTCCTCGAATCGAGCACGAACCTTTCGTACCTCACGGCCATCGGATTCGGGCGAAGCGAGCGCCTCTTCCTCGTGTGGATCCCCGCGTGGGGCGAGCCCGCGGTCGTCTGCCCCGCGTTCGAAGAATCCCGAGCACGTGAAGGCTCGCCGTTCACGACGTTTCGCATCTGGCAGGAGCACGAGGATCCGTACCAACGAGTCGCCGAGCTCCTCGCCGAGTCGAACGCGCGCGCCGGACGCATCGCACTCGAGCCGACGACGCGATACTTCGTCGTGCGGGGCGTCGCGAGAGCCGCGCCTGCGATCACTGCCGTCGACGGCGCGAAGATCCTCGACGCGATGCGAACCGTGAAGTCGCCCGCCGAGGTGGCCTTCATGCGCAAGGCGATCGAGGTCACGGAGAAGTCGTACGACGTGGCGTTCGCGGCCGTGAAGGAGGGGACGAGCGAGAGCGAATTCGGCGCGGCCGTCTCGACGGCGATGGCGCGCCTCGGCACCGGCGGCGGTGCGCTCGTCCTGTTCGGACCGAACGCCGCGTATCCGCACGGAACGGCGAAGCACGAGCCCGTGCGGGAAGGCATCCCACTCTTGTGCGACGGGGGGACCGACGTTCAGGGCTACAAGTCCGACATCACGCGCACGCGCGTGCTCTGGAAGCCGACCGCGAAGGTCGCCGAAGTCTGGAACGTCGTTCACGAGGCGCAGGCCGCCGGCTTCCGGACCGCGGGACCGGGCGTGCCGTGCCAGGAAGTCGACCGCGCGGCGCGAAAGGTCATTGTCGATGCGGGCTACGGACAATACTTCACGCATCGCCTCGGACACGGCATCGGGATGGAAGGACACGAAGCTCCGTATCTCGTCGAGGGGAACACGCGACTCCTCGAACCCGGAAACACGACCACGGTCGAGCCCGGCATCTACATTCCCGGCGAACTCGGCGTCCGCATCGAGGACATGATCCTCATCACCGAGAACGGCTGCGAGGTCCTCTCGCATCCGCCTGCGAAGCTCGAGTCGATCTAGCCCGCATGGCGAGCGAGCGCCGCTGGCTCCTGCGCATCCTCGGCCCGCTCGACGGCGCGGCCGTCTCGATCGGCGTTGCCGTGGGCGTCGGGATCTTTCGCGCGCCCGGCGAGGTGGCCCGTCACTTCGTCGGCACCGAATCACTCATTCTCGTCGCGTGGCTGTTGGGCGGCCTCTACGCGTTCCTCGACGCGCAGGTGCTCGCCGAGCTATCCGCGATGATGCCGCGCGCCGGCGGCTGGTACGCGTACATCCGCCGCGCGTACGGGCCGTTTCCGGCGTTCCTCTACGGCTGGTCGTCGTCGCTGATCACGTATCCGGGAAGCGTTGCGGCGCTAGCGGTGCCGTTCAGCGAATACTTGTCACGTGCCGTTCCGGGCATGCCGGGAGGCGTCACCGGCGCCGCGATCGTCGCGCTCGTTCTACTGACGGCGCTCAACGCTGCAGGACTGCGAGTCGGACGGACCGCACAGAACGGGCTGACGGTCGTGAAGCTCGCGGGACTCGTTGCGCTCGGGGTTGGGCTCATGACTACGCACGAGCACTTCCTGACGCAGGTCAAAGCTGTCGCGCCGCCTTCCTTGTCGGCGATGGCCGTCGCCATGGGGCTCGCGCTGCAGCCGGTCCTTTGGTCCTACGATGGCTATGGCGACGTGGTCACGCTCGGCGAGGAAGTGCACCACCCAGGTCGCAATGTCCCGCGCGCCATCGCCATCGCCGTGGGATCGATCACCGTTCTCTATGTCTTCTTGAACTTTGGCCTACTGAAAGTTCTCGGCCCCAAGGTCCTCGCCGATTCGGACCTTCCGGCCGGCGTCGCGGCCGGCGTCGTGTTTGGACGCTTCGCCGAGACGTTCATCATTGCGGTTGCGCTCGTGACGATCCTCGACTCCATGAACGCGCAGCTCTTGTCGGGCCCGCGCATCACGTATGCGATGGCTCGCGACGGACTCTTCTTCGACTTCGCGACGCGCGTGACGGCGGGCGGCACGCCGATCGGCGCGCTGCTCCTGCAAGCGGGCGCCGCGCTCGCGTTCATCCTCGTGATTCCCGACTTCGACCAGCTCGTGTCGCTCACGATCTTCGTCATCTGGCTGGCGGGCGTGATGAACGTGATCGCGCTGTTCAAGCTGCGTCGGCGCGAGCCGGATCTACCGCGGCCGTTTCGCGTGATCGGCTACCCGTGGGCGCCGGCCCTCCTGCTCGTCGCTGCGGGACTACTGCTCGTGAACATGCTGATCAACGATCGAGCGACCGTGTGGAAGGGGCTCGCGGTGATCGGTGCGGGCGTGCCGATCTACTGGGGGTGGATGCGGGCGCGACGCATGACGCCGCGCCCGCAGGATGCGACGAGCTAAGGACCCGTGACAAAATAATCGCGCCAAATCGCAGTTGCGATTCGGCGCTCGCGGCGTCTTGCCGGGTCTTTTCGCGCGGGGTCGATCGGCGTGCCGATCGACCCGATCGACCGAGAGACCCGCAGTTGCGGGCTCTCGGCGTCGTTGCTCCTCGTCAGCGACCCTCCAGGTCGCTTCCTCGTCGCGCCTCGCCCCACACGAAAATCCCTCGGCAATACGCTCACGTTATTTTGTCACGGATCCTAATTGAGCTTCGACAGCGCGGTGATGATGTCCGCGTTGTTGCGCGTCTGCGGAATCTCCTCCGTCTTCACGTAGCGAACGATGCCTTGCTTGTCGACGACGACGGTCGCGCGCGCCGAGATGCCCTTGTCCGCGAGGTAGAGGCCGTAGCTGTCGGCCACCTTTCCCTTCGGGTGGAAATCGGCGAGGAGCGGATACTTGATCCCCACCTTCTCGGCGAACGCCTTGTGCGACCAGACCGAGTCGACGCTGATGCCGAGAACCTCCGCCTTGACGCCGTCGAACTTGTTGTGGTCGCTGACGAAGCAAACGTGCTCCTTCGAGCACACGGGCGAGAAGTCGAGCGGATAGAACGCGAGGACGACGTTGTTCTTGCCCTTGAACTGCGACAGCTTCACTTCCTGTCCGTCCTGGTTCTTGAGCGTGAAATCGGGGGCCGGCTTTCCGACCTGAATCATGTCAGCCATGTCAAACCTCCAAGTGGGGGGAGACGATTCCGAACGCGAAGCGGGGGGCAAACATAATTCTCGGGTCGGAGACTGTCAACGCGATCAGAAGCGGACGTTGAGCGCCAGTTCGACGCCGCCGTTCTGTCCGGGCCCGAATTCGAACGACGTCGCCTGGCTCGCGATTCCCTTGCCTTCGCGGCCGGTCCCGAAGTGCAGCGCATCGATCGCTCCGGCCACGAACGTCCCGAGGGCGGCGCCCACCAGAACGTCCGACGGCGAATGTCGGCCAGCTTCGATCCGCGAGAATCCCGTGAGTGCGGCGAGGCCGTACGCCGGGATGCCGAACGTCGGGCCCGAGTTGGCTTCGATCAGAGTCGCCGCCGCAAACGCTCCCGATGCGTGACCCGAAACGAACGCCGAGCTGCTGTTCGAGCCGCCCGGCCGCCGCTTGTGAACGACGCCCTTCAACAGTGAGGTCGCGCCGATCGTGATGCCGAACGCCTCGGCTTGCGTCCACGTCTCGTCCGATGCGGTGCGACCCGGACCCGGAGCGCCGATGCCGAGAGCGAGCGAACCCACGACGAGCGCTCCGAGCGTGAAGCTGGCGATCGCCGGCGTGTCCCCGAGCTTGCTCTGGAAATTCCGCTGCACGTCGTCGTCCCACGGCGAGACCGCGACCGCGCTGACCGCGAGCGCTGCGGGCAAGATGATCGGGGATGCTGTGACGTAGTCGCGAAGGACGTTATCGCGCCACGCCACGCCGGAGAAATGAGCATCGAAGAACTCGCTCACCGACGCGTGAGCCGCTGCGGTGGACCGAGGCTTCGGATTCGGGTCATCGACGAAGATCCGGTCCTTCCCGTCGAACGCCGGCGTGAAGCACGAGAGCGCAGCGGCTCGCTCGGCGCTCGTCGTGCGAAACGAGTGAACCGTTCCAGCAGGGACGTGCACGAGCGTCGCCGGCTTCATCGCGACCGTTTCGTCGCCGACGCGCATCTCGCCCGCGCCGCGGAGCAAGAGCACCGTTTCGTCGTGTTCGAGATGCACGTGCGCCGGAATGGATCCCTTGCAAAGCACCAGGTGCTGGCTCACCGGACCGCCCGCATTTCGAAGCTCGATCGAGCGAAACGCCTCGTCGTCGCGCAGAGTCGTGCCGGCGATCACGGCGTCGAGGTCCCAACTGCGCGGTGCGACGGTCTCCGTGCGGCACGCGCTCGCGAGCAACGCGGGGACGAAAACGAGAAGTTGCTTCAATGGAGTCTCTCCTGGAGCCAGGCGATCGCCGCAGCGGCGGTCGCGTTTCGAAGAGTGGTGACCTGCTCGCCGCGAGGCGCGAACCGAGCCGGGTCGGTCGGACCGAAGAGCGCGAGCGTAGGGCAGCCGACGGCGGCCGCGAGATGCGTGATCCCCGAATCGCAACCCACGTACGCTCGCGCCCGCGTGAGAAGCCCAGCCACGGCCGGCAGCGGGCGATCGACGATCCATGACGTGAGAGCGCGTCCGAGCGTGCAACGAATCTCTTTCACGAGTTCCTCGTCGCCGGGTCCGCCGAGCACGACGAGCGGCGCGTCGACCGCATCGAGGAGCGATGTCCAGCAATCGATCGGCCATCGCTTGCGAACGCCGCCCGTTCCCGGATTCACCGCGACGAAGCGCTCGGGGACGTCAGCGATCGCGGCGATCGATGCCGGCGATGGGCGCAGCCGAGGCACTGCGGGACGGCGGGCGAGTCCAACGGGATCGAGCACGGACATCGCGAGGTCGGCCCAATGGACTTCGTCGTCGTCGGGCCCTTGGTACGTTCCCTCGAGCACCCGCGCCGCGCCGCACGCGCAGAGGTTGCGGGCGAATGTGGGATCGAGAAGGAACGTCACGCACAGGTCGCAGCGGAGCACGTCCTTCGGTGCAGACGGATGTGGGCCGAAGAGCGTCGAGACCCAGGCCCGTTCCACGTCGAACACCGAATCGGCGAGCCCGCCGTCCAGTGCGAGCGCGGCGATGTGAGGACGGCCGAGGATGGTGATCCGCGCACTCGGGTTCGCGTCGCGAAGCGCCTCCAGCACGGGCAGCGTCACGACGAAGTCGCCGACGGCTCCGGCGTGGACGAAGACGAGACGGTTCATGGTCGGGCGGCTAGTATATGCGCCCTCCTGCGCGCGAGTGCCACGGATGCCGACCGAGCGATTTCGAAGTGCGGCATCCGCGCAGGGGAACCAGGGAAGCGGACGATGGACCTCGGGATCGTTGGAAGAGTCGCGTTGGTTTCGGGTGGGAGTCGCGGGATCGGGCGCGCCATCGCACTCGAATTGGCGCGCGAGGGTGCGTCTGTATCGATTGCGGCTCGCGGCGAGGCGGATCTCGCGCACACGCTCGACGAGCTTCGCACGGTCGCGGGTGAGACTCGGGTTCATGCGGTGCGCTCAGACCTCGCGACCGTTGCCGGCTGCGAGTCGTTCGTGGACGAGACCGCTCGCCGGTTCGGTCGCGTCGACATACTCGTGTGCAACACAGGTGGCTCCCGCGGAGACCCGACCTTCACCGCGCCGGAATCGGACTGGGACTCTGTGTTCGACCTCAATTTTCGCGCGGCCGTGCGGCTCGTGCGTCGCGCGGTTCCGGAGATGCGGCGTTCGGGAGGCGGGCGCATCGTGAACGTGTCGTCGATCTTCGGCCGCGAGTGGGGTGGTGCCGTCAGCTACAACGCGGCGAAGGCAGCGCTCATCGCGTTCACGAAGTCTCTCGCACGCGAGCTCGTGCGGGAGGGCATCCTCGTGAACAGCGTGGCGCCGGGCTCGGTGCTGCATCCGGGTGGAAGCTGGGACCGACGACAGCGGGAAAATCCGCAGGCGATCGCCGAGTTCGTGAAGCGCGACCTCCCGCTCGGCCGCTTCGGCACGCCCGAGGAAATCGCTGCGGTGGTCGCGTTCCTGTGCTCGTCGCGCGCGAGCCTCGTCGCCGGCGCGTGCATCAACGTGGACGGTGGCCAGTCCCGCTCGCTGTTCTAGATCTCCTTGAGTTGAACGGTGCCTTGACGCAGTCGCTTCATCTGCGAGCGGATCATCTCCTTCACCATTTCGGGCCCCGCGATTCCGCGAAGGACGAGGCGCGGCTCATCCGAATCCGTCGAGGAGATCGAGACGGAGCCCACGTTGAAGAGACGTTCGATCACGTTCTGCGCGAACGAGACGTCGTCGACGCGAATCAACTCCAGCTCGGTGACCTCGCGCCGCAAGAGACCCTTCTCTTCGAACAGCCGTTCGGTCGTGAGCCGGTAGCGAACGGTCCAACGCTCGACGAGGAATCGCACGAGCAGGATCAGAGCGAAGAGCGTCCACATTCCGCCGAGCGTGAGCGCCAGCCACCGCGGCAAGTCCGGCTTCGCCACGAACAGGACGACGAGAGCTGCGGCGAATGCCACGAGCGCGACGACCGCGAGCCCCATGCTCTTGCCGCTGAATCGACCTGCCCAGATCTCCGTCTCGGGCTGGGACGGCGGCGGGACCGGAGGAGCGAGCGCCGCGATCGGCGCCCCGCAGCGATTGCAAAACGCGCTTCCATCGGCGACGGCCTGACCGCATTTCGAACAGTTCATCGGTGCCTCCTTCGGCGATTCCGCGGGAGATCATACCAGCCACCGTGCCGGCTCGGTACGAAGCCGGGTCTCACCTTGAAAGCGTTGCCGCTCGCGATAGATTTTCCTTCCCGCGCGAGACGTAAGCCCTCCGCGACGTCCGGGTTCTCCTCGTCGGTCGCATCACACGAAACGGAGTCACCGATGACCTTCACCTCGCTCCTTCTCCCCGTTGCACTGGCGTTCGCTTCGTCCACCGACAAGGACTACCCGTCTCTCAGCGAAGACCAGATTCGCGCGTACGACCTCGATCACGACGGCGTTCTCGAGCCGAACGAGATCAAGGCTGCGTTCCTGGCGCTTGCCATCGAAGCAGAGTCTGACGTGGCCGACGAAATGGACACCGACGACGACGGCCAAGTCACGACGACCGAGATGCAGACGTACTTCGTGGCGCTGCCCTACGCGGACGAGGTCGTGGCCGCCGCGAAGCGAAGCGACGCGTGGAACGACTTCGTCCAGAAGTTCGACGCGAACGGCGACGGCAAGATCGGGCAGACCGAAGCGGTGCGCGCCTACGAATACACGAAGACGCTCGCCGAGGAGAAGTACCAGGCCGCCGACGCGAACGGCGACGGCAAGCTCGATTCGTCCGAGGTGAAGAACGCTGCGGAGTCGCTGAAGTCGTCCGCCGCCGCGGGCGAGAAGTCCACGATGAGCCCTTATGATCGCGCGACGACGCAGAAGCTCTTCGATTTCCAGTCGAAGCTCACCGATGGCCCTGCCAAGCTCTTCGACGTCGCGCGCGGGAGTCGGGCCGACGTGTTCGACCTCGCGACGTTCGGATCGGACTCGCAGCGTCGCGCGGCTCTCGGCGTCCTCAATTCGCCGAAATCGCGGGGCCTTCTCGCGGGCCGGCGCGACGCCGCGTCGAGCGCCCTGGACAAGAATGCGCAGATGCTGCAGGGATTCTCGATGCTCGGTTCGAGCATGCACAAGAACCCGCGGTTCAACCACTCGCCGAAGCCGAGCCTCATGAGCAACGGACCGACGCCGCGGCCGAAATCGACGAAGCGCCCGAGCCGCCGCTGACCTGCTCAATCCTCCGCGGGGAGGGCCGGGTTCTTCAACGTGAACTTCGCGCCGCCTGCAGGGATGTCGACGAGGTGCGGGCCGAAGCCTGGGTCGACGACGAGCGTGATCGGTTTCTCGGTCTCGATCGTGAGGTGGCACGGGCCGCCAGCGACACGCTTCTCGCAGCGCAGCGACACGTCGTGCTCGCCGAAGCGAAGGTGCTTGATGCCGTGCTCTTCCGTGAGGCGGATGCGCCACTGCACGAGGTTTCGCGGCGCGCTCACCTGAACTCCGATCACGTTCTCGATCAACGCGGCGATCGGCCCCACGCCACTCCACCCGACGAAGTCGCCGCGCGCCGGTTCTCCCGGCATCGCCTTCTCGGGCGAGTAGTTCTCGTAGATCGTGCCGGTGGACTGAAACACGGCCGAGAGATTCTCCAGGTGATTCAAGGTCGCGTCGTATGCGAAGTCAGTGAGCCCGTACGCCTCGAGCCCTTTCACGGTCGCAAACCAGGTCGGAGGCCAGACCGCGCCCAGCCAGTAGCCGCCCTTCGGGTCGTACTGCGGATGATCGGCTGATAGCGTCGGGAACGAGTGCGGCCGGCGGAACTCCTTCGGATCGTTCAGGTGATACACGAGTCCCGCGGCTTGCGTGAGCGACGGAATCTGCGCCAGGAGCGGCCAGAAGCACGCCGCCGTCTTCGCCTTCGCGAACGAGCCGTCCGCCGCCAGGTCGTAGTAGATCTGATCCTCTGGGTCCCACGCCTTTTCGTTCACGAGGTCTTTCAACAGTCGGTACTCGTAGCGAAAGGTCTCCGAGGTCGTCGCGTCCTCGACTTGGTCGGCGATCTTCGCGATCGAGAGCGCGGCGAGGGCTTGCTGCGCGGTGAGGTCGATCCATCCGTCGGCTTGGCGCGGCGAATTGTCCATCCCGCTTCCGAGGTTGCTCGTCCAGTAGAAGCCGTTCGCGCGGCGACGATGGTCCTGGATCCATCGGAAGTAGCTCACGAGGTGCGGCAGCACGGCCTTCAATCGATCCTTGTCCCCCGTGAATCGGTAAGATTCCCACTCGACCCACGCGAACAACGGAGGGTTAATCGCCTGATCCGAGTCGGTCGTGAAGAAGTCCGAGCCGTCCTCCTCGACGATCTCTCGGCAGATGAAGCCGTCGTCGTGCTGCTTCGCGTAGAAGTTGTCGAACGAGTGGATGCCTGGGAAAACGCCGCCCGCATAGCGTCCGAACAGCACCATGAAGCAGGTGTCCCACTGAAACGTGTGCGGGTTGAACGCCTCGTCCATGTACGGCGACACGAAGCGATTCTTTGCCGTCGGGTACTGGATCTTCGTCCATGCGAGATCCCATGCCTTCTGGTAGAGGTCGACCCAATGAGGGTGCTCCGCGAGGAACGGTTCGGGAATGCCGTCGCGGGGTCGGTCGTGCAACGCCTCGACCGAGGCCGAGCGCGCGCCGGGCCCGTCGCCGAACCGCGCGGCCACTTCATATCGCAGCGGTGCGGCACTCGCGGCGGCAACCTCGCCGTCGACGATTTCGCGCTGTGGCGTTCGCGCGACCTGGGCGCCGTCTCGATAAACGACGTACTCGGTGGGCGATCCCGAGGCCGGTGCTTCCCAACGGACGAGCACGCGATCATACGCGATCGCGCGCGCGACGACGTTTTGCGGTGCGGGGCCGGAAGGCGGCGCGATGCCCGGACGAGTCGAATGACACGACGTCGCAACGAAGGCCAGCGACAACGCAATCGAAGTTCGTTTCATCCGCGGAAGGATAAGGGCTCACCCACCCGACAACAAGCCGGCTAACGGTGCCAGGCACGCGCTGCCGGAACCGGTCCCGCATAACGTGGCAGACTCCGAACGACAACATCCACCCATCGCCGCACCGCCTTGTCATCCGATCACTTCGCTGACACGATTCGTCGCCATGCCCGAGCTTCCGGACGTCGTCGTCTACGTCGAGTGCCTGAGGAATCGCATTGCCGGCGCCGTGCTCGCCGCCGTCAGTCTGGCGAGCCCGTTTCTCCTGCGGTCGGTCGAGCCGCCGGTTTCGATCGCGCTGGGCAAGCGCGTCGTCGACGTTCGCCGGCTCGGGAAGCGCATCGTCATCGTGCTCGACGACGACCTCTACCTCGTGATCCACCTGATGATCTCGGGCCGCCTCCGCTGGTGCGACCGCGGGGACAAGATCCCGACGAAGATCGGTCTCGCGGCGTTCGACTTCTCGACCGGCACGCTCCTCCTCACGGAGGCGAGCACGAAAAAACGAGCGTGGCTGCGCGTCGTTCGAGGCGCCGCCGATCTGCAAGCGCTCGATCCGGGAGGCCTCGAGCCCCTCGAGGCCACGCTCGATGCGTTTCGCGCCGCGCTGGTCCGAGAGAACCACACACTGAAGCGCGCGCTCACCGACCCGCGACTCTTCAGCGGGATCTGCAATGCATACTCGGACGAGATCCTTCACGCCGCGCACCTGTCGCCGGTGAAGCTCACCCGGAAGCTCGACGATGTGGAGATCGCGCGCCTGTACGCGTCGACGCGCAGGACGCTCGAGGCTTGGCTCGAACGACTGCGCCAGGAGGCCCTCGGCGGATTCCCCGAGAAGGTCACCGCGTTTCGCGATGGAATGGCCGCGCACGGCCGGTACGGCAGGCCTTGCCCGACGTGCGCCTCGCCGATTCAACGAATCGTCTACGCGGAGAACGAGACGAACTATTGCCCGACCTGCCAAACGAACGGCCGGCTCCTAGCCGATCGCGCGCTGTCGCGGCTTCTCCACGAGGACTGGCCGAGCACTCTCGAGGAGATGGAGGAACGCCGCAACCCGGGCGCGAAGCCGTCCAGCTCATCGTGATCCCGTCCGGCGCGCAGCACGAATCCGGGGAGACGTCGAACGGCGACTCGCAAGGGATCAAGCTTCGCGTTGCGAGTGCCGATGAGAACCGCAGCTTGGGAAGCAGGTACTCTCGAAGCGAAAGAGACTCGAATGGTCCAGTCGTTGGCCCCGCTCGGCGCACAGGAGCGCAAGCTCCATCTCGGCTGCGGGCGAACTCCGATTCCCGGCTGGGTCAACCTGGACGTCATGGCGTTGCCGGGCGTCGACGTCGTCGCGGACCTCGACGACTGCAAACGCACTCTATTGCCGTTCCCGGAGAATTACTTCGACTTGATCATGGGAAACCACGTGTTCGAGCACGTTCGCAATACGCTTGCACTCATGGAGGAGATGCACCGGATTGCGAAGCCCGACGCGAAGTTCGTCATCCAGTTGCCGTACGGTTCGTCGGATGATGCCTTCGAGGATCCGACGCACGTGCGACCGTACTTCATCAATTCATTCGCATACTTCTCCCAGCCGGCGTATTGGCGCGCCGACTACGGATATCGCGGCGACTGGCAGCCCGATCGCATCGTGCTTCGATTGAAGGAAAGCCGATTTCGGGGGCGAGCCGCGGATCAAGTCCTCGAGGAAGTGATGTCTCGCAGAAACGTCGTCGTCGAGATGGTGGCGAATCTCACCGCGGTGAAGCCCATTCGCGCACCACGCCGCGAGCTTCTCGTCGCCCCGAAGATCGACATCCAACTCGTCTGATCCCGAAACGGGTTCTATAATCCGCGCCTTTCTTCGGGAGGCACCCCTGGCAACGACGCACGCGGGCGAAAAACTCTACCTCGACGGTCGCCCACTCTATCGAAAGCTCGACGAGATCGTGCAGTCGATCGAGAAGTCGACGAACGCACGCGAGCTGTGCGAGCGGCTGCTCGTTTCGATCGTCGAGGACCCGGGGATTCCCATCATCGGCGGGCGCGTCTGGCACAAGAACGGCGGCCGCTTTCGCCTCGTGTCGCGAGTCGGCGGCCGAAAGCCGCTCCCGATCGGCACGACGGTCCAATTCGGCGAAGCTCTCCTCGGGCGCCTCGTGCGCGAGAAGTCGCTCTACGCGGAGCCCGGCGACCTCGAGTACGACGAAAAGATCGAGTCGGAGCTCGGCGTCCGGGAGTTCGCCGCGATCTCGGTCGGCGAGGCCAACGACTTCCTGATCGCGTTCGACGTCACGACGAAGAAGTTCGAAGATCGCCAGCAGATCCTGTCGTTCCTCGACATCGTGCGCCACGTGATCAACTACAACCTGGAGCAGCGCCGTTACGAGGCGATCTTCCTCGAAGCGCGCGACATCCAGCTCAGCATCCTGCCGAAGACGATTCCCCAGCTTCCGGGCTATGACATCTATGGCGAGAGCCTCCCCGCGGAAAAGGAGAAGGTCGGCGGCGACCTCTTCGATTTCGTAGAGATGGCGGGCGGCGGGATGGCGATCATCATCGCCGATGCGTCGGGCCATGGCCTGCCGGCTGCGCTCATGGCTCGCGACGTCCACACCGCGATCCACATGGGGATGATGGGCGAGATCAAGATCACGCGCATGATCGAGCGCATCAACCGGATCCTCTGCCGGGACTCGCTCACGGGCAAGTTCACCACGCTCTTCTACGGCGAGGTCGATCCGCTGAACCAAATGGTCTACACCTCGGCCGGCCACCCCGCGCTCGTCTACTCGCACGGGAACTTCCACCTGCTTCGCGAAGGGGGACCGATTCTCGGGATCAATCCGGACGTCCACTACATGCGCGGGACCTACAAGCTGAAGGCCGGCGACGTCGTGTGCCTCTACACCGACGGGATCACGGAAGCGCGGAACGGCGCCGGCAAAGAATTCGGAGAGGAACGACTCCGCGAGATCATCCGACGGAGCCGCAATTCGGGCGCAAAGGAGATCTGCCGGAGAATCTTGAAGGCCGCCGAGACGTGGGCCCACGCCGATCAAGACGACGACCGCACGATCGTCGTTGCGATCCGCCGCAAGTAGGGCCGACGGCGTGCGGGATTCGTCTTCGGCGAATCGCAGTATCGTTCGGTAAATCGGCTCTTGTTGGTTGCATCTGAGCCGGCGCCATCTAGAATCCTGCGCTGGATTCCGCAACGAGAAGTGAGAGGTCCGATGAAACGTTTCCTGATCACGTTCCCGTCGACGCTCGACGCCTTGCTCTGCGATCGTGCGGTCCGAGAGAACGGCTACTCTAGTTCGTTCATTCCCGTCCGCCGCACGACCGACGATTCACCGCCAACCGTCGCGCTCGAAGTGGAGGCGGAGTCGGAGCCCGAGATTCGCGAGCTAGCCGGAAAGCGCGGCGCCGCCGTTCTCGACGTGAAGTCCATCGCATAGTTTTCCAATCGTCGTGCCGATCGCCCGTATACGGGCGCCATTCATCTTGGAGGTCGGCCATGATTCACGGCATCGCGACGCTCGCGTGGCTCGTCGTCTCACAAACAGGTGCGTCGCAGGATCCGCTCGCCGAGCGGATCGACGCACGAGTTTCCGAGATCTCCTCGAAGCTGCAAACCGATTACGAATCCACCCTCAAGATGCGTCCCGATCGCTCGCAGTTCGCGAACGCGTTTCAGATCGCGACGGCTCACTACAGAGTCCGCTGCAACGACACCTACTCCGTCGCGCGAACGATCGCCGACGTTCTCGAGAAGATGCGCGTTCAGTTCCAGCGGCTCCTCGACGCGCAGCCGAGCCGAAGCGACTTGATGAACGTGTTCGTCTTCCGCACGATCGAGGAGTACAACCAGTTCGGAACCACCAACGGTGCGCAGCATTCCTCGAACTACGGCAGCTTCTACTCGACGCAGAACGCCGAACGACCCGTTGCGACCTACGTCGCGCCGTCGTCGGATAGTCCCGACTACACGAAGATCCTCGCGACGCATGCCGCTTTTCACCAGTACCTCGCAGCGACCTCGCCCACGACGCTGCCTGCATGGCTCGACGAAGGGTTGGCGTCGTATTTCGAGATGTACATGCGCCTGGACCCGTGGACGGCATACGTCCCCTCGCTCGGCGAGCGATGGCAGAAGGGCTTGCCCGTCCCGCTGCCGAAGCTGATGCGTGATGGGGTCGAGTCCTACACGGAAAACCACTACTTGGAGATTGGCGCGTTCATCTACTACTTGCGCCATCTGCGCCCGGATACCTCAGCGGTGTTCGACGACTTCGTCCGAAAGGTCGTCCGCGGCGATGCGGTCGCGGACAGTCCGGTGCAGAAGGCCGTCTCCGGCGACCTCGATGCGACCGAAAAGGAATTCATCGCTGCTCTTCGAGCGACCAAGCGTTGACATCCAGGCACGATTTGATTAACTGCATCCCCATGACTCACGAGACTCTTCGATCCGTCGACTTCGGCACGCCGGGCACCGTCCGGGAGGCCAGGGTCAGGCGCATCCGCCAGGCGAGCCTGGCGGGTCCGGAGAGGTGAGTTCGTCCACCAAGGGAGTTTCCGAAACCCACTGCCGGGCTTGCGGCGGTGGGTTTTTTCGTTTGACACACGAGCGAACGTGACGTGATCGAGGCGGTCCGCAACGGCCGGCGTCGATTCGAAGAGATGACGAAGACAAAGGACTGAGAAATGGCGAGACCGAAGGTCGTACTGGCGTTTTCCGGCGGGCTGGACACTTCCTTCTGCCTGGTTCACTTGCGCGAGGAGAAGGGAATGGACGTGTTCACGGCAACCGTGGACACCGGCGGCTTCACAGCGGTGGAGTTGGCGGCGATCGAGAAGAAGGCTCTCGACCTCGGCGCCGTGAAGCACCAAACCCTCGACGGACGCGCGTTGGTTTACGACGAGTACGTGACGACGCTGATCCACGGCAACGTGCTTCGTGGAGGAGTCTATCCGCTGTCCGTGGCGGCGGAGCGTGCGATTCAGGCGCGGCTCGTGGTCGACTTGGCGCGTCAGCTTCACGTCACGGCGATCGCGCACGGTTGCACCGTCGCCGGGAACGACCAATTTCGATTCGACGTCGCCTTCTCGGTGCTCGCCCCCGAACTGGTGGTCCTGGCTCCGGTGCGCGACCTCGGCGTCTCCCGCAAGGACGAGTACGACTTTCTGAGGAAGCACGGCTTTCCCCAAGAGATTCGAACGCGCGACTACTCGATCAACGAAGGGCTGTGGGGCACGACCATCGGCGGCGGCGAAACGCACGATCCTTGGGCCGGTCCGCCCGAGGCGGTCTTGGCGTCCGATCCCGAAGAGATCGTGATCGGCTTCGAGGAAGGGCTTCCTGTTTCTCTCGCGGGGCAGAAGTTGTCCGGCCTCGAGATCGTGAGGCGTCTCAACGAGCGCGCGCTCCATCACTCGGTCGGCCGAGGCGTCCACCTCGGGGACACGATCCTCGGGATCAAGGGCCGGATCTTCTTCGAAGCGCCGGCGCCGCTCATCTTGGTGCAGGCGCATCGCGAACTCGAGAAGCTCGTGCTCACGAAGACGCAGCAAGAACTGAAATCGCCGCTCGGCGAGACGTACGGCCGACTCCTCCACGAGGGTCTCGCGTTCGAGCCGGCGCTCGAAGACATTCGCGCGTTCCTGCGATCGACGCAATCACGTGTCACCGGCGAAGCGCGCGTGCGCCTCTACCGGGGGAGCATTTGGGTCGTCGGGGTGAGGAGCCCGTATTCGCTGATGAACCTCGAAGGCGTGCGCTACGGCGAGACGAATACCCTTCTCGACGGCAAGGAAGCGCGTGGATTCGGGAAGGTGCAAGCGCTGCCGTCCCTCTTGTGGCGACTCGCCGGCAAGCGAGCGGCCGCGGCGCCGGCGTCGGCGACGACGCACGCGAAAGCGAAGACCCCGAAAAGTAGACGAAAAACGTCGCGGCATTGACGGCGCTCGCACCGGCGAAGGCGCCGGCGCGCAGACGACGAATGTCACGACACGAATGACGCTCGCGAAGGCCACCGTGCCGACGAACGAGCGAAGGACACCAGAAAGATGAAAGTCGTATTGGACAAGATCGGCTCCTCGACGCTAAACGCGAAGTTGCGTCGCGAGGAGGAAATCGCGGGCCACTGCGAGGCGAAGGCGGGCAACGTCATCGTCGTTCGCGCGATGATGGAGAAGAACGTCTACGATCGTCTCGAGCTGGTCACCGGTCGCATGGCGAAGATCAACCGCGGCGACGTTCTGGCGGGCGCGCTCGGATTCCGTCGCGCACTCAAGGGCTTCGTCGGAGTCGTTCCGGAGACGATTCACCCGGGCGACACCCTGCACATCCTCAATCTCGGCGGAGTGATCGGCCGGTGCACGAGCCGCAATCTCGATCTCGGCCCGCCGCTCGAGGTGGAAGTGCTGGGCATGGTCGTCCGGAACGGAAAGACCGTCAACATCGCCGAAAAGGCCCTGCCGCTCGTCGATCGACTCGAGCAGTGTGCGCCGCTGATCGTCGTAGCGGGCACTTGCATGAACTCCGGCAAGACCCACGTCGCTTCCGAGCTGATCAAACGATTTTCTCGCAACGGTGCGCGCGTCGCCGCGTGCAAGCTCACCGGGATTGCCTGCCTCAAGGACACGCTCGACATGGAGGACCACGGAGCGTTCGCGACGCTTTCGTTCCTCGACTGCGGGCTGCCGTCGACGGCAACCATCGAGAACGTCGCGCCCGTTGCCAAGGCGATCCTGTCGTCGCTCACCGAAAAGAAGCCGGACCTCATCGTCGTCGAGCTCGGGGACGGAATCATCGGCGGCTACCAAGTCCCGACGTTCTTCGAGGACAAGGAGATCCTGTCCCACGTGAAGGCGCTCGTGATGTGCGCCAACGACCTCGTCGCCGCGTGGGGGGCGAAAGCGATCATGGATCAACGCGGACTCCACATCTCGTGCATGGCGGGGCCGGTGACCGACAACGAGATGGGGACGAGCTACATCCGGAACGAGCTGGGACTGCCGGCTGCGAACGCGATCACGAGCGGGCGAGAGCTGTACGGCGTCGTGTACGAGGAAGTGCACCGATGACGCGGCGCCGCTCGATCGACTGCAACGGGTCGCGCGTGACCGCGCGCGGGCTCGGCGAAGGCGCGCTCCCATGACGACGCCGAAGAAGAAGATCGCGATCGTCGGTGGCTCGGGCTATGGTGCCGCCGAGCTGCTTCGCATCCTGCTGTTCCACCCGGGCATCGAGATCGCGGCCGTCTGCTCGCAGAAGAACGCGGGCAAGCCGGTCGCCGACGTGCACCGAAATCTTCGCCGCCTGTGCGATCTGAAGTTCACGGGCGACGCGCCCGAAGAGGTTGCAGAAGGCGTCGACCTGATGTTCCTCGCTGCGCCGAACCTCGCCTCGCTCGAGCTGGTCCCGAGGCTCCTCGAGACGAAGGCGCGAATCGTGGATCTCTCGGGCGACTTCCGTCTGCGCGATGCCGCCGCGTTCAAGCGCTACTACAAGCACGAGCACGGCGCGATGGAAGCGCAGAAGCAGTTCATCTACGGCTTGCCCGAGCTATTTTGCGATTCGATCCGGAGCGCGCGTGCCGTGGCCAGCCCCGGCTGTTTCGCGACCGCGGTGACGCTTGCGCTCGCGCCGATTGCAGCCGAGGGTGCGGCGGAGGCGGCGGTGGTCGATGCGGTCACCGGGTCGTCGGGCTCGGGCGCGACGCCGGCCGAGAACACGCACCACCCGCGACGCGCGAATGCGTTTTACGCCTACAAGACCGACGGTCACCAGCACCTGCCGGAGATCGTGCAAGCGCTCGGCGACGTGGGCGGGCCGTTCCGCGTGCACTTGCAGACCCATTCGGCGCCGCTCGTTCGCGGCATCTTCGTCACGGCACTCGTCCCGGTCGCGATCGATCCGCGGCCGCTCTTCGCGCGCTTCTACGAACGCGCGTACTTCGTGCGGCTCCCGATCGACGGGGGCAGTGCATCGCCCGACGTCGCAAACGTCGCGAACACGAACTTCGCGGACGTCGGTTTCGCGGCGGGCGACGGCGTCACGCGAATCTTCGTGGCGATCGACAACCTCGTGAAGGGCGGCGCCGGACAGGCCGTCCAGTCGATGAACCTCATGCTCGGCTTCGACGAGGCGACGGCGTTGAAGATGCCGGGAGGCGATCCGTGAGCGAGCTTCCGACCTACTCACAGCTGCCCGTCACGCTCGTCCGCGGCGAAGGCTGCTCCGTCTTCGACGCGACGGGCCGCGAGTTCCTCGATCTCTACGGCGGCCACGCGGTCGCCTCGACCGGCCATTGCCATCCGGCCGTCGTTGCTGCGATTCGCGAGCAGGCCGGCAAGCTCCTGTTCTATTCGAACGTCGTCGGCTCGGACGTGCGCACGCGCGCGGCGTCCGCGATCGTCGCCGAGGCGCCGCCACCGCTGACGCACGTGTTCTTCGTGAACTCGGGCACCGAGGCGAACGAGAACGCCATGCGCCTCGCGCGCCGCCACACCGGGCGACGTGAAGTCGTCTCGACGGACGGCGGCTTTCATGGGCGAACGGCCGACGCGATCTCCGCGACCGGGATGGAAAAGTACCGGGCGCTTCAGGACCCGCCGGTGCCCGAACATCGCTTCGTCCCATTTGGCGATCTTGCGCACATGGAGCGCGCGGTGACGACGGCGACGGCCGCCGTCCTCCTCGAGCCGGTGCAATCGATGGCGGGCGTGCGCACGGCGCCGCCCGAGTATTTCCGCGGGCTTCGCGAGCTGTGCGATCGCCGCGGTGCGTGCTTGATCTTCGACGAAGTCCAGACCGGGTTCGGTCGCACGGGAGCGTTTTTCTTCGCCGGCCGCGACGGCGTCGTGCCGGATCTCGTTTCGCTCGCAAAGGGGATCGCGTCGGGCGTGCCGATGGGTGCCGTGCTCGTGTCCTCCGCCATCGCCGCGCGCGTGAAGAACGAGGAGTACGGAACGACGTTCGGCGGCGGCATGCTCGCGTGCGCGGCGGCCGAGGCGACCGTGCGCGTCATCGGAGAAGAGCGGCTCCTCGACCGCGTTCGGGAGGGCAGCGAGCGATTGCGTCGTGGTGCACTGGCGATTCCCGGCGTTGCCGACGTGCGAGGGCTCGGCTATCTCCTCGGCATCGTGCTCGCCCGCGACGCGAAGCCCGTCCGCGACCGCTTGTTCGAACGCGGCGTGCTCGTGGGCGGCGCGAGCGATGGGAAAGTGTTGCGGCTCCTTCCGCCGCTCACGCTCGGCCCGAACGAGATCGACCGATTCCTCGGCGTGCTGCGGGAGTGCGTGTGAAGCACCTCCTGTCGACGCAGGATCTCGGAGACACCGAGTTCGAAGGGATTCTCGAGCTGGCGGCGCGCTTCAAGCGTGGCGAGTCGTCGTCGGCGCTTCTCGGGAAGGCCGTCGGCCTCCTCTTCTTCAACCCGTCGCTGCGGACGCGCGTGTCGATGGACCTCGCCGTGTCGCAGCTCGGCGGCACGCCCGTGACGCTCGACGTCGGCGCCGGCGTCTGGGACATGGAGTACAGGGACGGCGCCGTCATGGACGGCGACAAGGCCGAGCACGTGCGCGAAGGCGCTGCGGTCCTCGGGCGATACGTGCAGGCGCTCGGCGTCCGCTCGTTTCCGAAGATGAAGAACCTCGAGGAGGATCTCGCCGACCCCGTGATCGCGGGGTTTGCGCGGCACGCGGGCATTCCGGTCCTCAACCTCGAGTCGATGCGCGATCACCCGTGCCAGGCACTTGCCGACGCGCTCACGCTGCGCGAGAAGCTCGGTCCGACGCGCGGGCGAAAGCTCCTGCTCACTTGGGCGTATCACCCGAAACCGCTGCCGATGGCCGTGCCGACGGCGGTCGTTCACGTCGCGACGCGACTCGGCATGGACGTCACGCTCGCGCACCCGGAGGGCTTCGGACTTCCCGTCGCCGTGATGGCCGCCGCGTCGGCCAACGCGAAACGGTCGGGTGGCTCGTTGCACGTCACGTCGGACGCGACCGAGGGTTTCCGCGGCGCCGACGTCGTCTACGCCAAGTCGTGGGGCGGAATCGAGTGGTACGGCGACTGGGAGAACGAGAAGCGAGCGCGCGCGGACCATCGCGACTGGCTGGTCACCGAGGAGAAGATGGCGCGCGGGGCCGGCGCGCGATTCATGCACTGTCTCCCGGTGCGGCGAAACGTCGTCGTCGCGGACTCGGTCCTCGATGGACCGCGCTCGATCGTGCTCGATCAAGCCGAAAACCGGCTTCACGCGCAGAAGGCGATTCTGGAGTTCCTCTTGGCGACGCGCTGAATCAGGAAAGAAATGGACAAGGTCAAGATCGACATTCTGCGTGAGGCGCTTCCTTATATAAAGCGCTTCAAGAGGAAGATCTTCGTCATCAAGATCTCCGGCAAGGTGACCGAGAACCTCGAGCATCTGCACTCGCTCGCCGAGGAAGTCGCGCTCCTGCACCAGGTCGGCATTCGGATCGTCGTCGTCCACGGCGGCGGCATTCAGGCGACGCGCCTGTCGGAGCAGCTCGGGATCAAGCCGCGCATCGTGAACGGGCGTCGGATCACGGATGACGCGACGCTCGACATCGTCAAGATGGTGTTTGCTGGAAAGATCTGCACCGAGATCCTCTCGGGCCTGCGCAAGAAGGGGATCGACGGCGTCGGCCTCAGCGGCATCGACGGCAACATCGTGCTCGCGAGGAAGCGCGGCCTCACGCGTCTGCTCAACCGCGAGACGGGGCGGCGCGAGACGATCGATTTCGGCAACGTCGGCGACGTCGTCGAAGTGAACCCGCGGCTCCTGCACACGCTGCTCGACAACGACTATCTTCCCGTGATCTCACCGCTCGCCGCAGACTCCGAAGGCAACGTCTTCAACGTGAACGCCGATGCGATTGCGTGCGAGATGGCGATCGGCCTCGGCGCCGAGAAGCTCCTGATGGCGAGCGACGTCGACGGCGTCTACCTGGACATCGAGGATCCCTCGAGCCTCATCTCGCGCATGACCGGCAAAGAAGCGCGAACCCTCTTGAGGAAGAAGTCGATCCACGGGGGCATGATCGCGAAGCTCGAGGAGAGCGTGCGCGTCGTCGAGCGCGGCGTCGGCTCGGTCCACATCGTGAACGGAACGAAGCGAAACGCGCTCCTCGACGAAGTCTTCACGGAGACGGGGAGCGGAACGATGATCGTCAGGGAATAGGGGCTATACGATGGTGAAGTCGGCGTGCGAATGACCATCGACGAGCAATGCGGGTCGTTAGGGAAAAGGGGCCATCGGGTGGTCGACTCGGCGTGCGAATAAGCATGAGCCACCAATGAGGTCCGTTAGAGAATCGTGAATCGATGAGCTTCGGCGTTCGAGACCTCCTTCGGAGCCTCGTGTCCATTCCCAGCGTCTCGGGCAACGAGGCAGCCGCACGCGACTTCGTCGCCGATTCGATCGCCGCCGCCGGGGTCGCCCCGCATCGCTCCGGCCGTAACGTGTGGGCCATGCGAGGCCGAGACGGGCCGACGCTGCTTTGGAACTCGCACGTGGACACCGTGCCGCCTGCGGAGGGTTGGACCGGCGATCCGTGGACGCCGCGCCTGACCGCAGATCGTCTCGTGGGCCTCGGTGCAAACGATGCGAAGGCATCCGTGGCATCGATGCTCGCCGCGTTCTGCGCGTGGGACGAGACGATCCCGGGGCGCATCCTGTTCGCCGCTACGTGCGACGAAGAGACCGGCGGGCAGGGCCTCGAGGTGCTCGTGCGCGAGTTGCCCCCGTTCGACGCCGCAGTCGTCGGCGAGCCCAACGGCTTCGAAGTCGCGGTGTCGCAGAAGGGTCTCGTGAAGCTCCAGTGCGTTGCAAACGGCCGCTCCGGCCACGCCGCGCGACCGCAACAAGCCGAGAACGCGATCTACCGTGCGGCGCGCGACATCGCGAAGCTCGAGGCGCAGCGAATGGAAGCGCGTGATCCGATCCTCGGCCCGCCCACGCTCGCGGTGACGATGGTTCAAGGCGGCGTGAAATCGAACGTGATCCCGGACCGATGCCGGTTCACGATCGACGCGCGGACGATTCCGGCCTTCGACAACGCGACCTTGATCGACCACGTGCGCCGATCGATCGACTCCGACGTTGAAGTGCTCTCGCAGCGACTGCAACCCGTGGCCGGCGACCCGGCGTCGGCGATCGCGCGCGCCGCCCTCGCGTCGCAACCGGGATCTCGCGTCACCGGGTTCGACGGGGTCACGGACCTCGTTCACGTCGCGCACGTGCCGTCGATCGTGTTCGGGCCGGGGTCGGGTGCGGCCTCGCACCAGCCCGACGAGTGGATCGATCTCTCAGCGCTCGACGCGGCGCCCGCGACCTACTCGTCGCTGGCGCGGGCCTACTTTGCGCTCGTTCCGGAGGCGGCGCGGCGATGAGCCGAAAACTCTGGGGCGGGGCTTTTCGGGAGGAGACGGGAAAGGCGCTCGCAAAGCTCTCGGTGTCGATCGGCTTCGATCGACGCCTGCACCGTGAGGACATCGCGGGCACGCGGGCACACGCGCGGACGCTTCGGGCGGCTCGCCTTCTCAGTGCCGGCGACTTGCGCAAGATCGATCGTGCCCTCGACGTGATCGAGAAGGAGATCGCGGCCGGCAAGTTTCCCTGGCGCGAAGCCGACGAGGACGTCCACCTGAATCTCGAACGGCGCCTGATCGAGATCGCTGGCGTGGCGGGTGAGCGCATTCATGCCGGTCGAAGCCGAAACGATCAGGTTGCGCTCGATCTTCGATTGCACGTGCTCGGCTCGATCGGCGACGTGGACTCCCGGGTGCACGCGCTTGCAGCGGCGCTCGTCGGGCTTGCATCGCGAACGACCGACGTGATCGTGCCGGCGTACACGCACCTCCGCCGCGCACAGCCTATCCTGCTGGCGCATGCCGTGCTCGCGCACGTCGAGCCTCTGCGCCGCGATCGCGAGCGTCTCGCCGATGCGCGTCGCCGAACCGCGATCTCGCCGCTCGGCTCCGGTGCGTGCGCCGGCACGACGCTTCGGCTAGACCGCACGATCGCCGCCCGTGCACTCGGGCTACGGGGCATCACGCTCAACAGTCTCGACGCGGTGGCCGACCGCGACTTCGTCGTCGAGACCGAGGCCGCGCTCGCGCTGCTGATGGCGCACCTGTCGCGACTCTCGGAGGATCTCGTGCTGTGGACGTCCGACGAGTTCGCGTTCCTGCAGCTGTCGGATCGCTCGACGACCGGCTCGTCGATGATGCCGCAGAAGAAGAACCCGGACGCGTTCGAGCTGGTGCGCGGCAAGAGTGGCCGCGTCTTCGGACATTTGCTCGCGATGCTCACGGTCCTCAAGGGTTTGCCGCTCGCCTATAATCGCGACCTTCAGGAAGACAAAGAGGGACTGTTCGACGCCCTCGACACGGTGCGGCTCGCGCTCGACGCCATGCGCGAAGCCGTGGAGGGATTGCGGGTGCGGAGCGGTCCGGTCGACCTCGGCGGCGGACTGAACGCCACCGACTTTGCCGAGTACCTGGTGCGACGCGGCGTGCCGTTCCGGCGTGCGCACCGTCAAGTCGGGGAGCTGGTGGCCGTGGCCCGCAAGCGAGGGGTGGAGTTGCAATCGCTGACTCTCGCCGAGCTGCGCGCCGCGGCGCCGCGTGTCGGGCCCGACGTCTTCCGCGCGCTCGACCCGGTGCGGGCGGTTGCGGCCCGAGATGTCGCCGGCGGTACTGCGCCGCGGCGCGTACGCAGTGCCATTCGCGAAGTGCAACGGTACCTGAAACGAACCAGGCCGAAACGAAGATGAAGGACGAATTCCACGAGCCGGACGGAACGGTTTCGCCGTGGAGAAGCCGCCGCCTCCGCTGGTTGCGCCGTCACCTTCGCACGAAGCTGACGGCCGGCATCATCGTTCTCGTCCCGATCTATGTCACCGCGGTCATCCTAACGGCTGTCTTCAAATGGATGGACGGGATCCTCGCGCCGCTCGTCTTGAAGGTCATTCACATTCCGATTCCCGGCCTCGGCATCATCTTCACGCTGCTCGTGGTTTACCTGGTCGGGCTCGGCGCGACGCAGTTGTTCGGACAGCACCTGATCGAGAGCGTCGACCGCTTCCTCTCGAACCTGCCTCTCGTGAAGACGCTCTATGGCACGTTCAAGCAGATCTCGCAGCAATTCACGCCGGCGGGGCGCCAGAGCTTCAAGCGCGTCGTGTTCGTCGATTACCCGAGGCAGGGCGTGAAGGTCATCGGGTTCGTCACGGGAACCATCCGCACCGAAGACGGCCGTAGCCTGCTCAACGTTTTCATTCCGACGACGCCGAACCCGACCGGCGGCATGCTCGTTCTCGTGCCGGAATCCGAGGTGATCGAGACGAGCCTGACGGTCGAGGAAGGGATGAAGCTCGTGCTCTCGAGCGGCATCGTTTCGCCCGACACGATTCGCGTCGACGATCGCGAGCCAGGCGGTCCGGCCGCGGTCTGACGGTGGGACGCGATCACGCGAAGAACACGAGCGTCAGCACGATGAACGTCGGAATCAGGATCGCGGTCGAATACCCCATGTAGCCGAAGAAGCTCGGCATCTTCACTCCGCTCTCCTCGGCGACGGCCTTCACCATGAAGTTCGGTCCGTTTCCGATGTAGGAGTTCGCGCCCATGAACACCGCGCCGCAGGAGATCGCGGTGAGGAGCGTGTGAGACACCGCGCCGTCGTGGAGTGCGAGCATGCCGCCTCCGTCGGTCGCCGGGCCGAGACCCTGGGCGACGGAAAGAAACGTGAGATACGTCGGCGCATTGTCGAGGAAGCTCGACAGCATCCCGGACGCCCAGAAGAAGTGCGACGGCTTTGAGATTCCGAGGCTCCCTGCTCGATCGTGGAGGATCAAGAGCGCCGGAATCATCGTCGCGAAGATGCCGGCGAAGAGGACTGCGACCTCGATGATCGGACCGTACGTGAAGCGATTGTCGAGGCGCACGGATGTCGACGTCGCCGCCAGCGACAGCAACGCCATCAGCGCCATCGCGCTTTCCTGCACGCCCCAAGGCCAAGCGTCGCGCCCGCTCAGAAACGCCGAGGCGACGATGCCTCCGAGGAACAGGAAGTTGATCGCACCGTCGATGCGCACGGGCTCGGCCGCGGTAGGAATCACGGGCGCGATCCGATGCCGCCGTGCCGCTAGAACGTCGATCACGAAGAACACCGTGAGCACGATGCCCGTCGTGGTCGCCCAATGAGGAAGGAGTCGAAGCGTCCATTCGAACGGCACGCCCTTCAGGTAGCCCAGAAACAGCGGCGGATCGCCGAGCGGCGTCAGGCTCCCGCCGATGTTGCTGACGACGAAGATGAAGAAGACCACGACGATGGCGATGTTTGCGCGACCCGTGTTGGCTCGCAGCAGCGGGCGGATGAGCAGCATCGAAGCTCCAGTCGTGCCGATGAACGACGCGAGAAGCGCCCCGAGCGCGAGAAAGCCCACGTTGAAAACCGGCGTCGCGCGAAGCGATCCGCGGACGAGGATGCCGCCCGACACGATGAACAGGCTTCCGAGGAGCACGATGAACGAGACGTAGTCCTTCGCCGTGTGACCGACCTCGGCGGCGCCCGGAGGTCCCTTCGCGAAGAGCAGCACGAGGACAGGCGCTCCGAGAACGAGTGCGAGAATTCCTTTGTTTGCGTTCTTCTCCCAGAAGTGGGGCGCGACGAGTGGCAGGATCGCGATCGCCGCGAGGATCAACACGAATGGCGCGATCCACACGACCGACAGCTCCCGTCCGAGGGACGCGGCAAACGGGAGAGCGGGGGAGGAGAGCACTCGCTATCGATCGCGAATCTCGGCCATCCAACGCGCGACTTGCGGATCGGTGCCGCCGAGGTCGCGGTATTTCTGGAAACACTCGGTCGATTGCACGGTGTCGGGGAAGTAGTCCATGTAGAGGATGCCGAGTGCGTAGTACGTCATGGGACGGTCGTCGGCGCGCTCGCGCGCCGTTTCGAGCATCGAAAGAGCCTCATCGTAGTTCTGCGCCTCGAACGCCAGGAATCCGAGATTCCGCGCCGCCAGCGGCGACTTGTCGTCGGCGTCGAATGCCTCGCGATAGCGCCGTGCCGCGTCGTCGTGTTTCCCCTGCGCACGGAGGACGTCGCCGAGCGTACAGAGCGCGCGCGCGCTCTTGGGCTGCAGTTGGACGGCGCGCTCCAGCTCTTTCGTTGCCTCGTCGAACGACTTTTCCTCCGCGAGCTCCGCGCCGAGGACGAGGTGCGCGTCGAATGAAGCCGCGTCGGCTTCCACGGCGGCACGGAAGCTCTTGGTCGCGTCCGTCGACTTCTGGAGCGCCTGCTGGGTCATCCCTAGTTTGAGTGCGAGCGTCGCTTGCTTCGGCGATAGGCTGAACGCTTCGTCGTACTCACGAAGCGCGTCGTCCGTGCGGCCGAGGCGCGTGTAGAGATCGCCGAGAGACTCGCGCGGGGCGGCCCAGAGTGGATCGTGACGCTTCGCCTGGGTGAGGCTCTTGATGGCCTCGTCCCGCTGACCCTGTCGCAGCTGGAGGTCGGCGAGAGTCGCGTGTGCCGGTGCCGACGAGGGATCGCAACGAAGCGCCTCACGCACTTCCTTTTCCGCTTCGGTTTGGTTTCCGAGGTTCGAGAGCGCTCGACCGCGATGCAGGTGCGGCTCGGCGAGGTTCGGGTTCAGCTCGATTGCCTTCTGTAGTTCGGTTCCGGCTTCCCCGAACTTGCCGTCGTCGAGTGCAAGCACACCGAGCGCGTCGTGCGGCTCGGCGTACGTCGGGTCGAGACGCGATGCTTCCTGGAAGTCCGCGGTGGCGGTCGTGCGATCCTTTTTGCCGAGAAACGCCTGCCCGCGAAGGTAGTAACCCTCGGCGTCCTTCACCGGAGAGTCGAGCGCGGACTTCAGCGCCTCGAGCGCATCATTGTATCGGCGAGCTTTCAAGTGACGAGACGCTTCGCCGAGGAGCGAGACGTACTGCGCCTCGGCCGACGAGCGCGACCGTTCCGGCTTCAGCGAAACACGGGTCGCGTGCGCCCCCGAGCCCCGTCCCGACGCCGACAAAACGAGCGCCGCGACGACGACGACCACCGCGCCGACCCCGGCGACGATCCAAATCATCGGACCGCGACGCCGTTTCGGCGGTGCCATCGAAACGGTGCGCTCTCGACGAGCGAGCCGCGGGCTCGCCGCAGCCGCCTCGACTCCCGTCGCGGCGAGAAGCTCGTCGAGCATTTCCTCGGCGCTCTGGCATCGTTGGTCGGGGTTCTTCGAAAGCGCTTTCATGACGACCCGGTCGACGTCACGCGTGATCGCGAGATCCGGGCGCTTCTGCGACGGAGGCACCGGCTTCTCGCTTCCTTGCTTGAGAAGGATCTCAGTGACCGACTTTCCTTGGAATGCCGGCCTGCCCGTTAGCGCCTCATAAAGAACGAGACCCACGGCGTAGATGTCCGAGCGCCGGTCTGCCGCATCACCCTTCGTCTGCTCCGGCGACATGTAGAGCGGCGTCCCCATGATGCGGCCCGCCTGCGTGCGAAGCGTCTCGCTGTAGTCCTTGATCTTCGCCATGCCGAAATCGAGAACCTTCACGGTGACCGAGTCTTCTCCCTCGTGCTCCGGCAGCACCATGATGTTGTCGGGCTTGAGGTCTCGGTGGACGATGCCTTGCCGATGCGCTTCACCGACGGCCCGCAAGACCTGCTCGATGATGCTCACCGCTCGTGCGATCGGCAGCGCTCCGTCTTGGTGGATGATGTCGCGGAGGGTGCGGCCGTCCACGTACTCCATGGCGAGGTACACCGTGTCGTCCTCGCCCTTGTCGAAATCGAAGATCTGGATCGCGTTTGGGTGGTTGAATCGGCCGGCCGCGATTCCTTCCTGCTGAAAGCGATTGAGCGCTTCTTCGCTGAGGTAAAGATCCGGATGGAGTACCTTCACCGCGACTCGCTTGTGGAGCTGGACGTGCTCGGCTTCGTACACGGTCCCCATGCTGCCCTCGCCGACCTTCCGGACGAGGCGGTACTTGCCGCGCATGACTTTGCCGGCGAGCGAGTGGGTTTGGGGTGACGTGCCGGTGAGCGTCGCGCCGCAATTAGGGCAAAATTTGAAGCGCAAGTCGAAGTTGGTTCCGCAGCTCGAGCAGGTGTTCGTCGGCACCCGAGGCTCTCTCTTTTTTGATTCGAATTTCCACGTTGCCCGGACGTGAAGACGCGGATTATACGTTTCGTTCCCGAACCTATCGTGCAATTTTTGCGGGACTAGCGACGTCCGACTGCGCCCGATGGGGCGAGACGGCGTCCACGGCGTGGAGATTTTCGACGGCGGACGGCCGTCGACGTCGGGCGGTTACTCGTTTCGAGGCGAAACGACGACGCCACATTCGGCGTGGAAACCGGAGAGGAAAATGATCGGCCGACTTCGAGTGCTCGTGACCGGTGGCGCCGGATTCATCGGTTCGCACCTCGTCGAGAGGCTCCTCGCGGACGGCGATCACGTTACCGTTCTC
>JACOTG010000001.1 GCA_016178505.1 Planctomycetota bacterium | reverse complement strand
ACGAAAGGCTCCGAGAAGGCGGCGTCGCTCACGGAGGCGTCGAACGAAACCGAGTCCGCGTCGGGTGACATGCAGCAAGCCGGCGAGAACATGAAGCAAGGCAAGCGCGACAACGCGGCGAACGCGCAGAAGTCGGCCCTGGAGCGGATGCGCAAAGCCGCAGACCAGCTCCGCGATTCCGAGAAAAACCTCTCCGAGGAAATGAAGGAGAAGTTCAAGAAGCTCTCGCGCAAGCAGGAAGAGATCGAGAACCTCGCGCGCGAGTTGGAAGAACAGCTCAAGAAGACGCCGAACCAGCCGGGCCGCAACGCGGTCCAGAACGCGCGGCGCTCGATGGATCAGGCGAAGCGCGAACTGGATCGGAGTCGCGGCGAAGACGCGCAGGACAAGGAACAGGAGGCGGAAAAGGCGCTCGATCAAGCGAAGCGCGAGATCCAGGAGAAGCAGCGCGAGTACCTGAAGCTCCAGGAGGAGGAAAACCTCTTCCGGATCAAGGAAAAGCTCGAGGCGATGGAGGCGGCGCAGAACAAGGCCAACCTGGAAACCGAGACCTTGGACGCCTATCGCGAGAAGAACGGATCGTTGTCGCGCTCGCAGATCTTGCGCGACCTTCCGAAGCTCGTGAGCGGCGAAGAGGACATCCACCGCGACACCGACGAGGTGAAGGACAAGCTCAAGGCCGAAGGCGCCGAGGTCTACCTGTGGGTTCTCGACACGATCAGCCAGGATCTCGGGCGCGTCACGCAACTCCTCGGCGACAACGACACCGGCGAGCTGACGCGATCCATCCAAGGCGACGTCGCACGGAACTTCCACTCGCTTCTCGAGGCGCTCAACGAGGACCTCAAGAAGAAGGATCAGCAGCAGCAACAACAAGACGAGCAAGCGAATCAGCCGAACCGCAATCGAATCGTGTCGCATCTCGCGGAGATCCGCATGCTGAAGCGCATGCAGCAAGACTTGAAGGTTCGCTTGGATCGATTCGTGCAGCAGCAGCACGACGGGCAAGTGGACGAATCCGACCGCATGGTGCTCGACCGCATCCTGCACCAGCAGGGGAGCATCCGTGAGGTCTTCCTGAAGTTCCGAACGTCGCTCGAACAAGGACATTGATCATGAACACCATCGCGAAACTCTCGCGTCTGGCCACGTCCGTCACCATCCTCGCGGCGACCCTCGTCGCCGCACCGGCGATCGCCTTCCCATTGCCTTCGCCGCGTGCGGCGCTCGACGATCCGAAGCCGGATCCGCCGAAGCCGTCCACGTCGGACGACCCGACGCCCCCTAAGCCGGAGGCGATCCCGATGCCTCAGCAGACGGCGGAGGAGATCATCCGCGACATCGAGTCGAAGATGGTGGACGCCGAGAAGCTCCTGGCCGTCGCTTCGTCGACGAGCGAAGGCAGCTCCTCGATGCAGGAGGTCATCAAGAAGATCGACGAGCTCCTCAAGAACGCCGGCTCGAAGCAGCAAGAAATCCTCGACGCGCTGAAGAAGCTCGAGGATCAGGCCGTGCCGGTCCCGTCGGGTGGCGGTGGTTCGAGCCAGGATCAGGACCAGAAAAAGCCACAGAAGCCACAGAAGCAGCAACCCGACAAAGAGGACAAATCGCTGCAGAAGCTCGACCCCGGCAACAGCAAGGATCAGAGCGGCAAGAAAGAGCCCGAGAAGAAGCAGCCGACGAACGGCCGATCGAAGCCGCCGGACTCGAAGACCGACAAGAACGACCTTCCGAAGACGTTCGAGCAATGGGGAAACCTTCCGCCGAAGATCAAGGAACAACTGAACCAGGGCAACTTCGAAATGTTCCCGCCGCAATACCGAGCGCTCTTGGAGCGGTTCTTCAAGCGACTCGCGGATTCGGAGACCAGCACCAAGAAGTGAAGACGTGAGATCCTTCGTCGGGGCCGTCGTCCTACTCGGCGTACTCGCACTGCTCGCGCCGGCGAGTCCGCGAGGAGAGTCGTTGGCCACCCAGCCGCCCGAGGGCACAGCCGACGGCACCAAGCACGCCAATCCGAAAGAGCCACCACCGGAAGTCACCCCCGCGCTGCAGGCGGCCGTGCGCCGAGGTGTTTCATTCCTCGTCTCGCAGCAAGATCGTGATTCCGGCGCCTTCGGAAGCAAGGACGGGAAGATCGCCGTCACGGCGCTCGCGTGCCTCGCGCTGATGGCGAACGGCAACACCGACACGGGCGGTGCCTACAGCGGGAACGTCGCGTCGGCCCTTCGCTTTCTCATTCACAGCTCGAAGCGAGGGAGCGACTACGACGGCTACATCGTCGACTCCAACGACTCGCTCTCGCGCATGCACGGCCATGGCTATGCGACGCTGGCGCTCGCCGAAGCCTACGGCATGTTCGGCGTCGGACACGGGATGTACGGCGGCGTACCCCTGAAGCCGAGCGCTGCGGCGTCCGCCGACGAAAACACCGACGACCACTCGTTTACGTTGCGCGATGCGCTCGTGCGCGCCGTTCAGTTGATCGAGAGAGCACAATCGAATGAAGGTGGCTGGTACTACAACCCCGAGAACGACGGCAACCACGAAGGGTCCGTCACGATCTGCATGCTCCAAGCACTGCGAAGTGCGCGCAACGCCGGAATCGCCGTGAAGGCCGAGACGATCAAGAACGCGATCGGCTACGTGAAGCGATCGCAGAACGACGATGGCTCGTTCGCCTATTCGCTGCGCGAGCGCCGTTCATCCGTCGCGCTGACCGCCGCGGCGCTGTCCACGCTGAACGCGATCGGCGAATACGACGGGCCGGTGGTCAAGCGCGGCATGGACTACCTCAAGAGCAATTTCGAGTCGAGCCTGAAAACCGGCGAGTGGTATCCCTACGCGAACATGTACGCCGCGCAGGCGTTCTTCCAGGAACCGGACGATCGCACGTGGAAGGCGTACTTCCCCATTCTTCGCGAGGACGTCTTGCGACGGCAGCAAGACAATGGGTCGTGGGATCAGCCGGGGACCAAGTGGGTTTCCTACGGCGCGGTATACACCACGTCTTGCATGCTCCTGATCCTCGAGATCCCCTACCGCTACCTCCCGATCTTCCAGCGCTGACGACGAGCCAGCGACGATCGCCGTGACCAAGTCGAGGCGTGACACGTCCGCGAATCTCGTCGCACCGCACCTCGACCGAATTCAGCGCTACCTCGAACGTGGGGGCGAGAGCGTCACGCGAAAGGAGCCCTCGAGCTGGAACTCGGTGAGGTCGCCGTAGAGCGGCTGTCCTTCGACGTTCGACACGAACAACAGGTCGAACGTTCCCTTCACGTGGTCCTCCGGGAGGCGGTGGAATCCGATCTTTCCCGCCTTGAGTCGCGAGTTGTCCGGCGTCAGCGAAACGCGTCCCGGCGAATCGTACCGCCATGCCTTGAGCACTCTCGCCGCGTCCTGTCCGTCGGCGTCGGGAAGCGTGTGATCGACTTCGAGAACGAGCGAGCGCGACGCCGAAGCCGGTGAGCCCGAATCGTCCTTGAATTCGAGCACGTATCGCTCGGACCACGGATCGAGCGACGCCGATTGCGCCGCGAGCGTGACGGAGTGCGTCCGCGACTGGAGGTTCGGGCGCCATTCGATCTCCGTGAAGCGCGCGCCCTGGCACGCGGGCAGCGCGAGAAGGCCGATTGCGCACGCGAGCGCGACGATGGGGCGACTCACCGGCCACCGCCTTCGCCGACGAGCCGGCAGACGAAGAACTTCAAGTAACGACTCTCGGGGCACGACACCCGCACCGGATGATCCGGGCCCTGCGATCCGCGATACAGCATTTGCGCCTCCCTTTCCGCCTCTTTGGCCGCTTCGTTGACGACGACCTCCAGCATTTCAGGTGTCAGATGCTGCGAGCACGAGCAGGTCACGAGGATTCCGTCCGGCGCGAGCACTTGCATGCCGAGCGTGTTCAACTCGCGGTACTTTCCGATCGCCGCCTGCAAGTCGCCTTTCGACTTCGCGAACTTCGGCGGATCGAGCACGACGACGTCGAACAGCTCGCCCTCGTCGGCCGCGTTTCGCAGGCGCTCCATCACTTCCCCTTCCTCGAATCGCACGTCGTGTGCGCCGTTACGCTCCGCATTTTCTCGCGCAACGGCGATCGCGTCCGCCGAGGAATCGACGCCGACGACTTCCGCGGCGCCGCCGATCACGCGCGCGGCGAGGGCAAATCCGCCGGTGTACGTGTAACCGTCGAAGACGCGCTTCTCCCGCACTAGGTTCGCGACGGTGACCCGGTTTTCGCGCTGGTCGAGGTAGAAGCCGGTTTTCTGCCCGGCGCGGACGTCGACGAGGAATTTCACGCCGTTCTCCAGCACCTCGATCCGACCCGTCGGAACGTCGCCTTCGATCGCCGACACCGTCCCGAACATCCCTTCCTTTTCCATGCTGTACGGACTCTGGTGCTCGAGGATCGCGCGCGGACGCATCACCGTCTTGAGCACCTTCAAGATGTCGTGTTGCCTTTGCTTCAACCCGAGCGACGAGAGCTGGACGACGAGCACGTCGGCGAAGACGTCCACGATGAGGCCGGGGATGCCGTCGCCCTCGCCGTGCACGAGCCGATACGCCGTGGTCTTGGAATTCGGCAACCCGAGGATGTCGGCGCGGAGGCGCTTTGCCTCTTGGACGCGCCGCATGAAGAAGCCTTCGTCGAGGTCCTCGCTCTGCTCCCAGGTGCAGAGGCGAACCGAGATCTGGGACTGCGAGTTGTAGAAGCCGCGCGCGATGAACCGCCCTTCGTCGTCGCAGACTTCGACGACGTCTCCGTCCTCGAGCCCGCCTTCCGCGTCGCGAACCGCGCCCGAGAACACCCACGGATGGCGGAACCAAAACGGCTTCGCCTTACCTCGTTTGAGAAAGACGCGCGCCATGGCTCAGGCGTGCGCCGTCGGCGCGAGGACCGCGTTCAGGCTGCCGGAACGGAATCCCACGAGGTCGAGCGTGACGAACACGAATCCAATCTGGCGAAGCCCGTCGACGATCGCTTCCCGTGCGGCGGGTTCGAGGAACGCCGCGATCTCACCCGACGGCACCTCGATTCGTGCGACGCTTCCGTGGTGCCGCACGCGAAACTCGCGAAAGCCCCGCGCGCGCAGGAGGGCCTCGGCGGCCTCGACCTGCCGCAGCCGCTCGGGCGTGACGCGCACGCCGTACGCGATTCGCGACGACAGGCACGGAGCCGCGGGCCGATCCCACGTCGACAGACCGAGGAGCTTGGAGAACTCGCGGACTTCGACCTTCCCAATGCGCGCGTCGAGGAGCGGCGCCAGGACTCCGTGGTCGCGAGCGGCGCGCATGCCCGGCCGAAAGTCGCCCTCGTCGTCGGTAACGTAGCCGGCGAGAACGGCCTCGAGCCCCTCCTCCCGCGCGACTCGCGCGAGCGCCGTGAACAACTCGTCCTTGCAGAAGAAGCAGCGCTCGGGTGAGTTTGCGGCATAGCCCTCCCGTTCGATCTCGCGCGTTTCCACGAATCGATGGCGCGCGCCGATCTCGGCGGCCATGCGGGCAACCCATTCCCGATCGTGTTGCGACAGGCTTTCCGACGCCGCGGTCACCGCAAGAACCCGACCGCCGAGTTCATCGTGACAGACGCGAAGCAGCAGCGAGCTGTCGGCGCCGCCCGAGAACGCGACGACGGCTCCCGGAAGCGCACGGACGCGCAGGCGAAGACGTTCGAGGAGCTGCGGTTCGTTGCCTTTGCCGTTCGCACTCATGTTCGTTCGGATCCCCGACGCCCGGTGGGACTCTTCGATTCGAAAAGAAGGAGTCGCGCGGATTCTAGTGGCGGATTCCGGCCGTTTCAAGGACGGCCGAGGCCGCTCCTTGTGCCCGCTTCGCAGCTGCGGCAGAATGCGCCCTCGCCGGCGGGCGGGAGGTCTTCGTCGTGAGTCTTCTCCTCGGATTCAGCGTCCTGTTCATGTCGTCGCTCCTTTTCGGGCTGACGATCGTGCTCTTCATCGGCGCGATTCGCGCCATGCGCTCGAGCGCTCAGGGCGGTGCGGCGGGCCGCGACCTCAGGCCGCTCTTCCCCGCGCTCTTCGCGGCGACCGGGCTTTTTCTGCTGCTGAGCCTGCCGCCGGTGCTCTCGGCTGTCCGCGCCTCCTTGCCCGCGTTCATCGCCTTCGGCGTCGTCTCCGCCGCCGCCATCGCGTTCTGGCGAAAACGGCGCGGGGTTGCACGCAGCGGCGTCGTGGCGAGCTGCCTCTTCGCGGGAGCCGTCGTCCTCTTCGTGTTCGCGCTCTTCCGTTTCCTCACGGCCGCGATGTCGCCGCTCGACGGCGAGACGCTCGCTGCGCTCGTCGCCGTCGAGCCGACGAAGCTCGAACACGACGTCACCGTCGAGAAGGGCCCGGCGACGCTGACGATCCATGCGGGATCCCCAGCCGTGCGACTCACGCTCACCCCGATGGACGACGAGCAGACTGGCTCACTTCGGTTCGAGCTGCCGGGCGAGAAATGGGGTGTCGGCGGAGAGGTCTTGGAAGTGAAGAACTGGCTCCTCTTCTTCGGGACTCGTGCGTTCTTCCGCCTCACGCACGTCGATGCAAAATTCACGGACAACGAAATCCCGCACTACGGCAAGAACCTGCCGGGCTACGATCCCAAGGAAACGATGGCGCGGCTCGAGGCGAAGGTCCCGTTCCTCGAGCGAACCGTGCGCGACCTCTGCGGAGCGCACGTGGAGTCGACGCGATACGAAGATGTCGTCTACCGCCGCGTCGACGAGGGTCGCTTCTACGCTCTCGTCGCGAGAGACCAGGGTGGATTCGTCCCCCGCCCTATTTCGGAGGAGGAGTACCGTCGTCAACTCGGGCCGCGCGCCGGCGAGCCGCAGGTCGTTCCCTGACCGAGACACTGACGGTCGGCGACAAAAGTCCGTAAGCTATGCTCGAGCATCTAGGGTGGGGGTCTGGAGGCCAAATGGCCGTGGACAAAGCTTCGACGGGCTTTCGAAACACTTGGCTTCGCCGCATTCCCTCGGTCGAAAAGTTGCTCGCCTCGGATGAAGGCCGCGCGATCGTGTCACGATTTCCGCGGCTCCTCGTGCTGACGTCGCTCCGGCAGATTCTCGAAGAGGCGCGAATCGAGATTCGTGACGCGCGCCGGCCGGACGACATCGAATCCGAGGTCGTCTCGGCGGATCGCATTTTCGCGACGCTCGAGGGAAGGCTCGCGCATTCGACGAGACCCGGGCTTCGGCGAGTCGCCAACGCAACCGGCGTCGTCTTGCACACCGGGCTCGGCCGTGCGCCGCTCGCCGACGCCGCGCGCGAAGCGATCATCCGCGAAGCCGCCGGTTACGCCCTCCTCGAGGTGGACGCCGACACCGGGGGGCGCTCGCACCGCGACCAGGCGATCGAATCTCTCCTCTGCGAGCTGACGGGCGCTGAGGCAGCGACAGTCGTCAACAACAACGCGGCTGCGACCTATCTCATCGTGGGAACGCTGGCAGCCGGACGCGAAGTGGTGATCTCGCGCGGCCAGCTCGTGGAGATCGGGGGATCGTATCGCCTTCCCGATGTGATGGCAGCGAGCGGAGCGCGCCTCGTCGAAGTCGGGACCACGAACCGCACGTACCTCGACGACTATCGCCGCGCAATCGGCGAGAACACGGGCGCTCTTCTTCGAGTGCATACGAGCAACTATCGCCTGCAAGGATACGTCGCGGACGTTTCGATCGCGGACCTCGTTCGACTCGGCCGCGAGCGCGGTCTCCCGGTGATCGACGACCTCGGCTCCGGCAGCCTGACCGATCTCACACGCTTTGGATTCGGCGGCGAGCCCTGGGTGAGAAAGAGCATCGACGCCGGCGCAGACGTCGCGTGCTTCTCGACCGACAAGCTGGTCGGCGGCCCCCAAGGCGGAGCCATCGTCGGCAAGCGCGAAATCGTCGCGCGCATCCGTCGCAATCCGCTCGCGCGCGCCGTGCGCGTCGACAAGTTGACGCTCGCGGCACTCGAGGCGACGCTTTGCCTCTACCGCGACGAAGAGCGCGTGTTTCGAGACGTGCCGACGCTGCGGATGCTCTCGATGCCGTTGCCGGAGATCGAGCGCGCGGCCGCGCGCCTGCGCGCGTCCCTCGCAACAGCGGTGCCGGCACTTCGACTCACGCTCATGGACGGCTCGTCGCAACTCGGCGGCGGCTCGCTTCCGGGACAGGACCTTCCGACGCGCGTCGTGTCGGTGGAGTCGGACGCGCTGTCTGCGGCCGAGCTCGCGGGCGCGCTTCGTCGCAGGCCGGTGCCCGTTTTCGCGCGCGTTCAGCGCGAGCGACTGCTCCTCGACCCGCGCACGTTGCTTCCCGGCGATGTCGAAGAGATCACGCGTGCATTCCATGACATTCTCGAGCACGACGACGAGCCGCGTCGTCGGTAACGACGAAGGCCCATGGCATTCTTCGACCGAAAAATCCGACTGACGGAGTACGCGAGCTGCGGAGGCTGAGCAAGCAAGCTGTCCCCCGGGGACTTGGCGCAGGTTCTGCGTCACTTGCCGGTCGTGAGCGATCCGAAGCTCATCGTGGGACTGGAGACGGGCGACGACGCCGGCGTCTACCAGCTCAGCGAATCTCTGGCCCTGGTCCAGACGGTGGATTTCTTTCCGCCGGTGCTCGACGACCCGTTCGCGTTCGGCCAGGTCGCCGCGGCGAATTCGCTATCCGACGTCTACGCGATGGGTGGCCGGCCGCTGACCGTGATGAACATCGTCGGATTCCCCTCGAACAAGCTCGGGCTCGACGTCCTCGCCGAGATCTTGCGCGGCGGCGCCGAGAAGACGCGCGAAGCTGGCGCTGTCGTTGCGGGCGGCCACTCGGTGACGGACCACGAGATCAAGTACGGCCTTTCGGTCACCGGTGCGATCGATCCAAAGCGCATCTTCACGAACGCGGGTGCCAAGATCGGCGATCGGCTGATCCTCACGAAGAAGCTCGGCGTCGGCATCCTCACGTCGGCGCATAAGGCCGGGAAGGTCCCGCTCGACCTCCTCGAACGATTGACCGAGTCGATGGCAACGCTGAATCGCGCGGCGAGCGAAGCGATGGTCGAAGTTGGCGCGAGCGCGTGCACCGACGTGACGGGCTTCGCGCTTCTCGGTCACGGCGGCAAGATGGCCGAGGCGAGCGGCGTCACGTTCGTGATTCACGCGCGCTCCGTCCCGCATTTCCCCGAATCGTTCGAGTTCATCCGAAAGTACCGCACTCGCGGCGCTGCGACGAACCAGGAGCACTTCGGCGCCGGCGTCCAGATTGCCGCGGGCGTTCCCACCGAGTTGCTGGAAATGCTGTGGGATCCGCAAACGTCGGGGGGCTTGTTCATCAGCGTGCCTGCCGCCAAGACCGATGCGCTGATGGCGAAGATGCGCGAGAAAGGCGTCGCCGACGCAACGATCGTCGGCGAGGTCGTCGCTCGCGCCGGCATGAACGTCCTCGTCGAGCCGTAATCGTTGCGCCTCTCCCGCATGGCGCACGAGCCCGCGCCGGCAATGCCGTTCATCCCGTCGCCGGCTGCCGTCCGTGACTCCACGTCGACCAGGCTCCCGCCACGAGGACGATGAACAACGGAATCTTCGAAAGGGCGATGTCGGCGCGCGTCGTGACGAGATAGTCGATCACCAGAAGCACGACGACGATCACCAGTCCCACCCCGAGCGGCAACGCGGCGTGGCGGCGCGACGTCGAGTTCGGCGCCGGCCAATCGAACGACGTTGAAATGAACAACGCCATCGCGACGATCACCAATGGGTACATCACGTCGAAACGGAGCGCGGCGCTGAGCCGGTTGTCGAGCGACGGGAACTCGTGCGCCGCCAGGGTGACCGCGCGCGGGATCAGGAGGAATAGCAGGGCGAGAAATCGAGTGCGGTAGCGCCGATGTGACGATCCAAAGAAGAACCAATACGCTCCCAAGATCTGCGCCGAAAAGAGCGCCCAGCACATCGCGATCGGAACGTACATGGCGAGAATCGCCCGAGGGTGCCTCACCTTCACGACGTCGAACGCACGCCACGTCCAGAGGCCCACCGAGACCCCGCTCGGCTCCACCGCCAACGAAATCGTGGCCGAGGCGACGAACGCCACGGCGAGAGTCACGAACAACCGGGCGCCCAATCTCGGCCATGGACGGAGAATCGCTTCCGCGATGCACCACGCCAGATACGGCGTGATCGACCAACCGACGATGGCGAGCGGCGCCACCCACGGCAGCGGAAACGAGAAATGGAATTGATACGCGTTTCGGTCCTCGCCCCGCACCGTGAATGCAAACTCGCGCACCGAAGCGAGGACCGCCGCGCACACGAAAAACCCGATCCCCACGCGGCGGCCTCGAGTGACGATCGCGTGATAGAGGAGCACGGCATAGGCGATCAATGCCGCAGTCATGAAGACGGCGCCGCCGAGACTCAACGCGTGTTTTCCTCTTCGCTCGGGTACTGCACAGAAACGAGCCGGAAGCACGAACCAGCGCGGGTCACGAACCGTCGCGGCGAGGGCATCTCGCCCTTGCAGTCCGCTCATCCTCAGGCCGTTGATCTCGATGCGAACGGGATTCGAGGCGGTCGGCGACGACCGGAGGGAGCTTCTTGTAATGGATCGAGGGACGGATTCAAGAGGCGAGTCGCTCGATTGACGGCGGGGACGGCGACTGGTACGAGAGTCGCCCAAATGCAGGCAAGCGGCGAGCGACGTGGCAGGCACCCACGCCTTCGCGCGCGAGCGCAACTCGCGACCGATCGGGAGTGGACAGGTTCCTGGTGGACCTCCTGGACTTCAAATCCAGCGTGCCGGCCACAAAGTCGGTAGGTGGGTTCGATTCCCATGCACTCCCGCCAATGCTCCACGACTGAACCCTCGGCGCCTCGTGACGTGGACCGCAGGTCCCCGTGGTTTCACGGAACCTATGTCGGCTGCAATCCGTCGCAAACCTAGCCCTCTTCGTTAGCTGCTGAGGCAGATAGGAGTGCGAGCCCACGAGCGCATCGCCGGCAAGACGGATCTCGAGTTCGAACGTCGAGGGTCGCACGCACGTCGCCTCCAGGAATCCCAGCTATAACCACGGAACTCCGTCCAAAAACGATCCATTGGATCGTCCGTACTCCTACGCCCGAGCGGTTCAGCGGCGAGCTAGTCCTGGCGGGAGTCCCCTGAACAGGGATACAATCGTCCAGCGAATTGGGGTCTCGGATGTACCTTTTGGCGTCCCAACCACAGGAACTGACATGAACACACCGCTTCTTCGTTGCGTGACTCTTGCGCTCCTGTCCTCGATGGCAATCGGCTCGGCGTGGGCGCAAACGACGTCGCGCGAAAGCGTCAGTACGACCGGGCAGCCAGGCAATGATGACAGCGTCACGCCGTCGTTGTCATTCGACGGTCGCTATGTCGCGTTCGCGAGCATCGCAACGAACCTCACCACCGGCGACGCGAACGGACGCCAGGACATCTTCTGGCGCGACCGGCAGGCGGGAACGACGTTGCTCATGAGCGCTACGTCCGGAGGTGCCCAGGCCAACCAGCCGTGCACCAACCCCGCCATTTCCGGCGACGGTCGATGGGTGGCGTTCCTCACTCTGGCAACGACTCTCGCGTCCGGCGACAACAACAACTCGCCCGACATATTCGTGGCCGACTCGCAATCGCTGGGCGCGGTTCGCGTCAGCGTCAGCTCACAAGGGAACCAAGGCAACGGCTACTGCCGATATCCGGCGATTTCGTTCGACGGGCGGTTCGTCGCCTTCTCGAGCGATTCGACCAACCTCGTCACGGGCGACACGAACAACTTCTCGGACGTCTTCGTGCACGACATGCAGACCGGCGCGACCTTTCGCGTGAGCACCGATTCGTTCGGGTCGCAGTCCGACAGCTCGTCGGGCCAATACGGCATCGCGATTTCGGCCGACGGGAACCTCGTGGCGTTTTCGAGTGAAGCCCACTTGGCGACCGGCGGCGGAACCGACACGTGGACGGACATCTTCGTGCACGACGTCGCCGGAGGCTCGACGACGCAAGCCAGCGTGTCGTCCGGCGGCACTCCCGGAAACAACTACAGTCGATTCCCGTCGATTTCGTCCGATGGACGATTCGTTGCGTTCGTGAGCGCAGCCGACAACCTCGTGTTCAACGACACGAATGGCCGCGATGACGTCTTCGTCCACGACAATCAGACGGGCGAAACGATCCGATGCAGCGTGGATTCGATGGGCAATGAAGCAAACGGAACGAGCAACCATCCCGGGATCTCGCCCGATGGACGGGTCATCGCGTTCGACAGCGTCGCGACCAACCTCGTCGCGGGCGACACCAACGGTGCTTCGGACGTCTTCACGTTCGATTCCGTCGCTCGAGTGACGCAGCTCGTGAGCGTCGACACGGCCGGCACGCACGGGAACGGCGCGAGCGCCAACCCGTCGGTGGGTTTCTTCGGGCGGCAAGTCGCGTTCGACAGCGCGAGCGACAACATCGTCATTCCCGACTCGAACGCGTCGCCGGACATCTTCGTTCGCGAGCCGCAGGTCGTCGTGCTCTCCGGGCTCTCGCCGCCCTCGGGAACCTTGGCCGGAAATGAGTTCGTTCGTCTACGTGGCGTCGACTTCACGTCGCTTTCGGACACGACGGTCACGTTCGGCGGCATCGGTGCCTCTATCTCGAGCATCACGTCCACGTTGATCACGGTTCGAACCCCACCAGGCGCGAGCCTGGGTCCGGTCGACGTGCAAGTCCAGAACTCGAACGGCATCGGCTCTCTTCCGGGCGCGTACACCTACGTCGAGCCTCGCCTCGCAGCGCGTTACGGTCACGTGAACACGGGCGTTGGAGATCGTCAGGACGTCCTCCTCGTCAACGTATCCCCAGGAGACCCGGTGAATCGAGAGGTCGTGGCTCAGACGCGCCGGCCGATCTCGCTGGTCATGACGAACCCCGCGTCGCGACAGTCGGCTCGATACGTCGTGTACGCCTGGCTCGCCAATCCGGACAACACGACGCTCACGCCGCTGCCGCGCGGCCTCGGGGCCATGATGTGCCCGCCGCCGTTCGTCCACCAGCTGCCGACTCCGACCGCGATTTTCAACAATTTGGGCCACGCCCGCGTGCTCGGCAACAACACGGCGCCGCTGCCGCCGCCATTGGCCCCGGCGACGATCGGAAGCGCTCCCCGCGGTAGCCGCCGCCCCCTCATCGCCTCGTTCCAGGGAATCATCCAGGACGACGGCTCGGAGATCCCGGAGCGCTTCAGCGTGACGAACGGCGTGGTGCTGCGCATCCAGTAAGCACGTTCTCGCCAGTGGAGTGAGCGCTGGCGAAAGGTCCTGGCTCAGTCGGCTTGATTGCGATTGGACGGAGAAACGGCCAACGACCTGACGATCAGAACGGCTGAACGTCCGCGAAGAGGAAGAGCGCAAAGGCTTCGGTCCAATTCGTGCCGTTGCAGCGGACGGGTCCGCGACGTCGAAGAACTGCCAATTCGTCCCGCGCGATCGGGTAGTTGGGCAGGAGCAGCAACGCCGCCTGTAGGTGCTCGATCGCCTCGCCGGTGCGCCCCTCCACTTCGTACGTGAGCCCGATCGTCGTTTCGATTCGCGCGAGCAACGCGCGGTCGCGAGCGATCGCCAACACGTTTTCCCAAACCGCTCGCGCCTCGACGAACCGGTACTCGTACGCGTGCGCGAGACCGAGGAAGTAGAGCCCACGAACGTTTCCGGGATCCCGTTGCAGGCTGGCCTCGAGGAGGTGGAGCGCATCGTCGGCAAGGCCCATGCGCAAGCGGGTGATCCCTTCCTCGAGCGGATCCACTTCGGACTCGTCGATGATCGGAAGCTTGGTAGCCTCCGCCGTCTCGGTGGGTGCGGCCGGCTCGGTGATCGACTCGGAACGCGGTGGCTGCACCGATCCGGAACGACAGCCGAGCGCGAGCAGCACCACGACGAGGGAGCTCGCTAGATCCCCTTCCCCGCCCCGACGCGATATCAGCGACATGACCGCCTCCATGCGTTCGCCTGCCTGGCGAGGCGGTCTGCTCTATCGGCAGTGGAAGCGGAAAGACTTGTGAGAAATCAGGAGTGGATTCGGCTCGGTCGCGAAAACAACGACCGCACCCGCATTCGCCTGGGTGCCGGTTTCTTGGCGTGTGTCGGTGTGAGCGAACGGCTCCTCGGTTAGTTCACACTACTCCTCGTCGGCCGGCTCTTCCTCCTCGTCGTCGTCATCGAGATCGAGTTCGTCGTCGTCGAGGTCTTCGTCGTCCTCGTCTTCATCCTCGTCGTCGTCGTCGTCGTCGTCGAAATCTTCGTCCTCATCGGCGTCGTCCTCGACGTCGTCTTCAAAGACGTTTTCTTCCTCGTCGGCCTCTCCGCTCTTGGCGAAGAGCGCGACGGGATCGAGATTCGGTTCGTCGGATTCGGGACCGAACGCACGTTCATTCGAGAGGTCGCTGTGGAACACGACTGCTCCTTTCGTTCAACGAAATCGAGGCCTCGCACGCCTCCACTTCCCGCGCAACCGGGAAGATCTCAACGCATCCAGAGAGTGCTGAGGGAACCGCTGGGCGTGCTCCTCACCACCCCTCGGGAAAAGCGCATGATTAATAAACCAGTCTCCGCCGAACGCAACAGTTTTCTGGAGGATTTTTCGGCAGCTTTCGAGGGTGGATCGAGCGAGGGATTTCGAGGGGTAGAATGCCGTCGATGTCGAGTGCGGAGAACCTGACAGGAACTCTCGAGCGGGTCGTTTTTCGCGACACGCGGTCGGCGTTTGCCGTGGCGCGTTTGCGTCTCGACGACGCCGGTGCGGCGTCGACCATCACGATCGTCGGCGACCTCGGCGAGGTGCGCGAAGGCGATCACTTGCGTGTTCGCGGTCGTCACGAACAGCACCCTCGGTTCGGCAACCGATTTCGCGTCGAGGGAGTCGAGCCGCTCACTCCGCGCGGATCCGTCGGAGTGCGCCGTTATCTCGGGTCGGGCATCGTCTCCGGAATCGGACCCAAGCTCGCCGAGCGCATCGTCGACACGCTCGGCGCCGACGCGATCGAGGTCATCGAGAAAGATCCAGAGCGACTTCGCGAGGTGCCGGGGATCGGTGCCAAGCGTGCGAGGGAGATCCAGCGGGCTCTCGAGGAAAAGCGGTCGGCACGCGAGGCTCTCCTCTACCTTCAAGGCATCGGCTGCTCGCTCGCGCTATCGCAGCGCATTCATCGCCTCTACGGCGCCGCGACCTTGACGCGCGTTCGCGAGAATCCGTACCGACTTGCTGCCGAGGTCGACGGCGTCGGTTTTCGCACGGCGGACGCGATCGCGCGCGAGGTCGGATTCGCCCTGGACGGCGACGAGCGCATCGCCGCGGCGATCATCCACGTGCTGCGCGAAGCCGCGAGCGACGGACACGTCGGGCTTCCGCTCGATCGCGTCATCGGCACGGCAGCGCCGCTGCTCGGGCTGTCGGAAGCGATCGTGGCCGCGGCGATCGATCGGCATACCGGCCCATGGGTGCGAGAGGACCTGCCGGAGGGCGCGCTCTACCTACCGGACCTCTACGCGTTCGAGCGCGAAGCGGCGTCGCGACTTCACGCGAGACTTCACGCCCGCTCGACGCTACCTCCGATCGACGTCGAGCGCGCACTTGCATGGGTGGAGGCGCGAGGACGCCTCGAAATCTCGCTTGCGACCGGCCAGCGCGACGCCCTGAGGCTGGCGCTTCAGGCACCGGTCGGAATCATCACGGGTGGACCGGGCGTCGGGAAGACGACGCTCGTGCGCGCGCTCTGCCGGATTCTCGAGGTGAAGCACGTGACGATCGCGCTCGCCGCGCCGACGGGGCGGGCCGCCAAGCGACTGTCCGAAGCAACGAGTCTTCCGGCGTCGACGCTGCATCGCCTTCTGCGCTTCGATCCGGCGAACGGCAAATTCGGGGCGAACGAATCGACGCCCCTGGACGTAGGGTTCGTATTGGTCGACGAGGTCTCACTGGTGGACTTACCGCTTTTTGCGTGCCTCTTGCGGGCGCTCCGACCGGGCACGAGCCTGCTCCTCGTCGGCGATCCCGATCAGCTCCCGTCGGTCGGACCGGGCAACGTACTTCGCGACCTCATCGACTCGCATCACGTCCCGGTCGTACGGCTCGACGAAATCTTCCGGCAAGCGGAGGGCAGCCGCATCGTGTCGAATGCCCACCGCATTCTCCGCGGCGAGTTGCCGGAATTGTCACGAGAGCGCGGCGAAAGCGGCGAGCCTTCTGACTTCCATTTCGTCGCTGTCGAAGAGCCCGAGCGCGCCGCCGAAACGGTGCGAGACATCGTCTCGTGGCGCATTCCGGAGCGCCTCGCGCTCGATCCACGGCGCGACGTGCAAGTGCTCACGCCGATGCATCGCGGCGCGTGCGGCTCGCACGCGATGAACGCACTCCTGCAAGGCGCGCTCAACCCGGACGGACGTCCCGTTGCCGCGACAGGCCTTCGAGAAGGCGACCGGGTCATGCAGGTACGCAACGACTACACACGCGAAGTCTTCAACGGCGACCTCGGCATCGTGAGGCATTTCGACGAGTCGTCGGGATCGATCCTCGTCGAATTCGAAGGCAGGATGGTCGCGTATCCGACCATCGAGCAGGACGCCATCGCGCTCGCGTACGCCGTCACCGTCCACAAGGCGCAGGGGGGCGAATACCCGGCCGTCGTGCTCCCGCTCGTCACCGAACACTACCCGATGCTGCAGCGAAATCTGCTCTACACCGCGGTCACGCGCGCCAAACGCCTCGTCGTGATCGTCGGGTCGAAGCGCGCGCTCGCTCTCGCGATCCGCAACTCGAGCGTTGCCGCCCGTTGGACCCGCCTATCCCAGCGCATCTGACGCGTACCGAGCCTGGCACGTTCGTTCCGAAAAAGTTCGCATCACGTCACGGTCGTGGCGAAAAACGCGGAACGAAAAAGCCTCGCTTGGTACACGCACGCACCGTATCGCCAGACGGCGTCAGGAGCGGCTCGAGTGGAACTTGATGAACCAGAGGAGGGAGAAGGTCTTCTCGTCGTAGTCGCTTTCGTACTCGATGAGGTCGAGTAGGAATCCGACGTCATGGCAACGACGGACGTCGACTTCGTGGCCGTCGTCGCGCCATTCGTCCCACGACTCGTAGCCGAAGAGGAACAGCAAGAGGTCGAAATCCGTCTTTCGATACTCGCCGTCGTAGCTGACGAGAATCGGAATCGTGAACGACGTCCGCTTTTGGATGTCGTCGTACGCCTCGACCGACGCCTTCTCCGAGTCGCCGCGCCGAACGATGCCCACGTCGAGAACCTCTCCCCCTTTCAAGGCGACGAGAATCGAGCGAAGGTCTTCGAGACGACGAACGTCGCGGCCGTTCACCAGCCGGACGAGATCCAGTTCGCGCAGATTGCCGATGTGTGCCGGCTTCAGCTTCGTCACGTCGGTCACGATCAGCGCCGGCGAGTCCTCGCCGCCGAAGTATCGCTTTCGGAGCTCCGTGGTCAGCTCGCCCAATTCGCACCCGAGATGCTTCGAGTCGCGAAGATAACGAAGTTGGTACGAGTGCACGTTGCGCACGTCGTCCGTTTGCCCGCCGAGCTTCACCGTCACGTCCGTCTCGCTCGCTGCGGCTTCCCCCGCGCGCCGCTTGACGTGAAGCGCAACCGTCGTGTCCGGCGCCGCCTGTTCGATCCGAAAGCGAAGCCAACCGGCGCTCGTCGCCGGTTCGGCTCCGAGCTTCTGCACGATGTCGCCCGCGAGCAGGCCCGCCATCTCCGCCGGCGACCCCGATTCGACGCTCGTGACGAACACTCCGTCGAACGGCGTGAGCCCGCGCTTCTTTGCGTTGCGTTCGTCGATGTCGTCGAGCCTCGCGCCGAGCCAACCCTTCCTTTTCGGCGTGACTTCTTCGACCGTGAGGATTCCGCCGCGTCCGACGTTCAGCGTGCGCTTGGTTCCGGCAGGACCCGGCGCGGAGTCGTCGGATTCGACGATCATGCCCTCCTGCGGCTCGTGGATCTCCACCGCCGATCGGCGCACGGTGATGCATCCAGTGGCCATCGTCGACACCGCGATGGCCAGCGCGGCTGAACGGCTCGACCAGCGATTGGATCGCACGTCAGAGTCCTCCACTCATCGAAGTCGAATTATCGGGCATGGCGGCAATCGCATCGCGATGCTGCTCCCACCAGGACGTCCATCGCTCTTCGCTGCTCGTCGCCGGCGCCTCCGGCACGCGACCGCGGAGACGATCGATTACGTTGGGGCGAGGCGCGGCGGTCGTCGCGAGAGTGTCGAGCGACCTCTGCGGCAGGACTCCCGTGCTCACCAACTCGTGCGAGATTCGCGCGAGTTCCTGTTGCGCGACGATTTGGACGCGCCGATCCCGATCGCCGAGAAGCGACACGAGCACCGGGATCCGATCCGCCAAAGGCCCGCGCATCTCGACCTCGACGCTGCCATCGTCGTGGACGACGAGGGTCACCGAGTTCGCCTCGACCTCGGCCGTCGGCGGCGCCGACTCACAAGATTGAAACGACGGCGCGGGCGGCCGCACGATCCTGACGTCGCTCCACGTCGGCTCGAGCCTCGCGAGCGATTGCGGGGCGTCCGGCTCGGGAATCAGCACGACCGGGGACTCGACCTCTCTCGGTACGAATGTCGAATCGGCGTCGCCCCACTCCCACGGCTCCGCGTCCGCGACGGAATCGGGCTTCGAGTTCTCGATCAGAACGGGCTCGGAGTCGTCGTTCGGCGGCGCTGCGACTTGCACGACCGGCGAGGGGACCCCGTCGATTCGGGGTGCCGCGACATCGTGGGACGTGCCCCACGCTGCGAACAGGAGGAACGCCGCGGCGGCAGCCGTCGCCGCACCCACGAGGAACCAAGCAATCGGCGCGATCCGCGTTCGACGCGGCGGCGGCAGAGCGGCGCGCTCCCAAATCGAGTCGACGATGCCGGCCGCGAGCCCGGCGGGGACGTCGACGTCACGAGCCGCGCCCAGCGTGCGAAGCGTCGCCTCGAGCGATCCGACGTCGGCGCCGCACTCACCGCAAGCGCGAACGTGTCGTCGCGCGAGAGTCGTGTCGGCCGCATCCAGCTCGCCATCCACGAGCGCCTGAAGATGCTCCTGAACGCGATCGCAATCCATGTCACACCTCCCGATCCGCTGCGCGCGCTCTCTCTACGGCTTCGGTCAAGAGATCACGCAGTTGAAGCCTCGCGCGATGGATTCGCGACTTGACCGTCCCGAGCGGGAGCCGGACGCGCCGCGCAATCGCTTCGTACGCCTCGCCCTTCACGTCGCGGAGCGTCACGAGCACGCGCCGCTCTTCCGACAGCCGGAGGAGCGCCTCCGGAAGGAGTCCTGCCACGACCGACGCGTCACGAAACGGATCCGAGACGTGTCGGTCGGGAGCAACCACGTCTGCCGCAGAATCGATCGACACCGTCGGCCGACGCGAGCGGCGGCGGATTTCATCGCGCGCCGCGTTCGCCGTCGCCGTCACCAGGAACCCTTCGACGGAGTCCGGCGACTCACCGCCCTCGCGGAGGCGCCGGAGAAACCTCAGGAACACGTCTTGCGAGAGATCGGCCGCGACGTGTTCGTCTCGAACGGCCGCTAATGCCACCCGCCACACGACGGCGTGGTGGCGCTCGACGAGGACGCGGAAGGCTTCGCGGTCCCCCGCCGATGCCCGACGGCACAGCTCGTGATCCGTTTCGTCGTGCCGGTTCATTCGATTCTGCCCCGAAGACGATGCTCCCGCGGGAAGTTCCCCGGTTTCACGGCAGGATGATACGTCCACCAGCTCGTGGCATCTCCAACGGATCATCGGGACTCGGCTGATTCGAGGGGGTCTCCCTCACGACTTCTCGGAAGTACCGGCCAATGAAGTCGAAAAAGCCGCGTCCCCTTGGGGTCGCTTTCGCGAAGCGCTCGACCGATTCCGAGATCGTTCGGAAGATCGCCTTCTTTTGGTCGTCGGGCCATGTCCGGGCCGCCTCGAAGTCGGAGTCCTTCTCGAGAACGTTGCGCAAGTGCTGGGCGAGCGGGTTCGGCACGATCTCGACCAAGACGACATGCCCGAGCTGGTTCGTGAGAGCGGCGAGCGCCGCCACGACGTCCGCGTCGGTGAGCCCCGGATCGGAACGGTACGCGAGGAACAGGCAGGCGTCGAACGCGAGGGCGAACGAGAACTCCTCGTCGTTGGTGAACTTCTTGCCGCGCTCGGCGAGATACTCGCGCCCGTGCGATCGGCTCTTCTCGAAGCGGCGCTCCTCCTGATAGGTCTCGCCCTTCGAGAGGAAAACACAGTCGGACGGGCACTCGATGCGGACGAGGCGATGAGTGCCGCAGCAGCTCGGACAGATCATGCCGTCGAATGCCGGACAGGCGCGCTTTCCCTTGCGCTCTTGGCAGTAGACGCACTTGGACATGGACGAGCGGTTCTCCGATTCGTTCTGCCGGCGTTGCGTGCGGCGCGGCATCGTACGAAAATTCGTCTAGAAAAGTCACGGGACATCGCGTGTCATGGCGCGGTTTGGAGATCCAAAGCCACGACCCATGAAGGACCTCGACGCCCTTTTCGAACGCCTCAACGCGGAGCAGCGCCGCGCCGTCGAGTGCGCCGACGGCACGTTTCGCATCCTCGCGGGTCCCGGCACGGGCAAGACCGAGACGCTTGCTCGGCGTTTCGCGTATCTGCTCGCGACCGGACGCGCCAACGAAGGCGAGATCGTGCTCCTCACCTTTTCCCGTCGGGCAGCAATCGAAGTGCGCGGGCGCGTCGCGAAGCGACTCGGGTCGAGCCACGGCGCGCTTCGCGTCACGACGTTCCACGCCTTCGGACAGTTGCTGCTTCGCGACAACGCGGCGCTCGCCGGCCTCTCGCCGAACTTCGACGTCCTCACGCCGTTCAAGGGATGGCTCGTCGTTCGGCTCGCGGCCGAGCGCGCGAAATTGCCTCCGACGTTCGAGCGCGTGCGTCGCTCGCCGACGCTGCACGCCGAAGCGCAGCGGCTCGTTTCAGCACTCAAGCAGTGCGCGATCTCGCCCAAGCGGTTCGAGGACGCGATTCGAGGCGAACACAGCTCATTCGAGCTGCGCACGCTCGCCGCGATCTACACCGAGTACGAGCGGCTCCTCGGTGAGATCGACACCGTCGACGTGGACGACCTCGTCGGACGCGCCGTGCATCTCCTCGAGTCCGCAGACAGCGGTGCGCTGCGATTGGCTCCCATCCGCTATTTGCTCGTCGACGAGTACCAAGACACGAACCCGATGCAGGCGCGACTGCTCGCGGCGCTCGCAACGCGGGTCGCCAAGGCGGCGGACGGACGGACGAATCTCTGCGTCATCGGCGATCCCGACCAATCGATCTATCGCTTTCGCGGGACGACCGCGGAAAACCTGCTGCACTTCGACCGGGCGTTCCCTCTCTCCGATGGCGGCGACGTGCATCTCACCGAGAGCTATCGATCGGTGCCGGAAGTGCTCGAGACGGCCGCGGCGCTCAATCGCCTCTATCGTCGGGGCGATGCCCCGGTTTCGCACACGCGCCGTCCGAGCGGCGGGGTTCAGTCCGTGCAATCGGTGCGCGAGGACACGGCGCCGAACGAAGCGTTCTTCATCGTT
>JACOTG010000035.1 GCA_016178505.1 Planctomycetota bacterium | reverse complement strand
TGCTCTTCTCGGGCGCCGTTCCCGAAGGAATGAGAAAGCCCATCAAGTACCAACTCGACGGGCGTTGAGACTGCGAACCGGGCAGCTTCTCTTCCGCGAGTGCATCGCCGGCGCGCGGCCCGACAAGGTCGAGACGAAGCGCCTGGACCAGCCGCTCGCGAACGTCAGCGGACGAAGCTCGATCGCTCAATCGATTCTCCCCGGAGAATGCAAAAAGCCCTGCAAATCGCGCCGAATAAGGCGGCTGATTGAAAGTTTCATGGTCGGCTAGTTGAAACCTTCCGACCCACCGTCCGCCCCGGATCGCGCCCGCCGACGGCAGCAGGTGGAGCCGCTAAGATTGCGGTTAAGTTCAGAACTCCTTCCGATTCAATCACTTGAATCGCCACCTTCACGACAAACGTGAGCCGCTAAGATTCCCGCTAAGAATCGGTCCTCGCACGGTAGCGTCGGCTCCGTCCCCTACCTCCGAAGGCCTCCAAGAAGCCGCCGGCGCCCGACCATCGTCGCAGGTACTTCGACGCCTCGACCTGCGCCGAAGCCGAGTGACCCAGTCCGAGCAACTCTCGAAGCTCGCGGTTCGAGATGCTCCCGAGAGATCTGTTGAGCGCCACTTCCCGATGGCTATTCGGCGCGTGAGTCCGCAATCAGAGCAGATCTGCTTCTGTTCCGAGACTGCTTGGACTCGTCAGCTTGCGACCCCACCAAGGTAGCCTCGCTCCTCCAGCGTTCGTTTTGCGAGGAGGATCTGCTGAGTCGAGTACTGCCGCTTCCGCTCGCCCCATTCATAGGTACGCGCGATCACTTCACCGTCAGTCTTCGCGTCTTCGCGTGTGATTACCCAATGAACGGTCGCGAGCAATTCCAACCCGAAGGGCGACTCGAATCCTTCGACGAGTTTCGAGACTCGTTCGAATCGCCGCTGCGTTTCCTTTCGGTGCTCGAGCTCCGCTTGGGCCTTCTCGATGGCTCCGGGCAGTAGCTCGAGGTGCTTGTCTGGCGCATCGCCCCCGCTTCCATACCCGGTGATGAAGTGTCCATCGATGATCGAGAGGACTTGTCGAAGGTTCTCCGCATAGGGACCGTAGAGTCCTTTTGCCATTCGCAGACGAAGGCGCTCCCCGGACTCCTGCATGAAGTACATGCGCTTGTGGACCTCGAGGAGCGACACCGACGTGTCCAGGAATCCGGCGAGGTAGCGCTCCATCAAAACCAGCAGCGCCGCTCGACCCGGCGTCATCGCAACCATCGTCTTCCCGGGTCGAGTGGCTCCCTCGAGCGACCGCTTCGGCTCGAACACCACCACCCTGAGATGTTCCAGGCGCCCCAACGCTCGCTCGATCAGTGGGCGAACCTCTCGCCAATCGAGGCCACCCAGCCCTGCACCCAATGGAGGTACTGCGATCGACCGAATCCCGCGATCGCGGATCTCCGCGACAAGCGCGTCGAGCCCAAGCTCGATGTCTTCGATTCGCGACTTCGCCCGCCAGTGCCTCTTCGTCGGGAAGTTGATGATGAAGCGCGGGTTCGTCAGTTGCCCGGTTTCGAAAACGAACATGCGACCGGGCTGCACCTCGCTCCGCCGGCATGCCGCCGCGTACGACTTGAAGTTCTCAGGCCATTCTTTCTTGAACTGGAGCGCGATTCCTCGGCCCATGAAGCCGACGCAGTTCACGGTGTTGACGAGGGCTTCCGCATCCTCGGAGAGGATGTCGCCGGTCTTGTACTCGATCACCCTTGGCCTCTTCCTTCAGAAGTACCACTCCGGACGAACTTCGACGACGGGACGAAAACCTGATCGGGAGATGATCTCGGCAACTCGACCTCGGATTGCGTCCGAGTGTACACCGATTCGATCGACGAGATCGAACGCGAATCGCTCTTCGAACAGGAACTCTGCCTGCTTCCGCTCCTTGACCTCGGCAGAACGAAAGTCGCTCGCGCCGATCGCATCCCAATCGAGGACCTCCAAGTCGGCCAAGCTCGCACGGAACTCGGCGTAGTTGGCGCCTGCATTGGAGCGAGAGAAAGCCCACCGGCGCTTCTCCGTTCCTGCGCGCGCGACGACCGCCTGCAGGTCGGCTTCCAGGTGCACGATCGGTTCCTGGCCACCTCGGTAGGCCAGGCCTGGGTGATTTGCGCAGTGAATCACGTACAGCATGATCGACCGCGGGCAGAAGTAGAAAGGCACGTAGTCCCCGACCTTGGATCCCTTGTGGCAATGCACCTCGAGTTTCTCAATGCGTCGTTGTTTGATCGCAGACATGCCGATCATCTGGGTCGGTCCGCCACGGGCGAGCATCGCTCGATCCGAGATCAGACCGCCGTCGCGAACGATGGCGGCAAGGTTGTCCACGTGCGTGATGTGATAGATCTTCGGCCGTTCGGGGCGACCGCTCACGAGAAGAGGTCCTTCTGCGGTTGCGGTTCCGGTTTACGCTTCGCCGCCGGCTTCCTCGCGCGCTTCTTCGACGCGGCGGCGCCGGTGCGGGATTCTTCTTTGGCGCGCTCGGCGTTGAGTTCGAGGAGGCGGGCTAGGACTTCGTCGCGGACGGGCTCGGGCCAGCGATACCGATAGGGCTTCTTCTTGTCGCCCCACTCGTCCTCGTCGATCTCGTAGTCGAGGAGGAACTCGCAGTCGGTCTTGATGCCGCTCCAGCCGTAAGCGTCGAGCACGGCGCGGTCCATCGCGGCGTGCAGCTCGCGGAGCTTCACGATGTCCGGGTCGCGCTCGTTGGGATCGTGGAATCGGTTGTAGGTCTTGGTGAGCCCCTCGTCATTCCGGACCATGAGTTCCGCGCGGAACTCGTAGTACGCCTTGCCGGCCGCCTCGAGCGCGGCGTGCGTCTCCCAGTTCTCCGGGAACGGGAAGGTCTCGAAGCAATCGGTTGGCGTGTACCGCACGAGTTCGAGCGCCGTTCCACTGAAGAACCGCATCCACACATCGTGAATTCTTGACTGGAGCACCGCCAACGCACTGGCTCGGACTAGAGGGAACACGATTAGTTGCTCGGAGAAGATCGTGCGTGCAGGGATGAACGTAAAGAGTCCGGCACGTACGCGGGAAGTGACCAATACCCGATCGAGCTGCGCGACGGCGCTGTACAGCTCCGACCTAGCGTTCCAGTGCTTCCACCAGTCATTCACCATGCGTGGGTACTTCATAGGGTCTTTCGTAAGGCGCTCCGGCTTCACATTCGTCTCGACGATTGACATCAAGTCGGGCCAGCGCCGCCGACACTCATCCTCGTTCCGCTCGCCGAAATTAATAATGTACCGGTGATGCACATGCGTGGGGCTTGTGTTCACTTCCTCACCGCCGATGTAGGGAAGGATTATCTCCTGATTGTTCGAGTCCTTCTCAATGATCCGCCGCATGGAAGCGAGTGATGTGGCGACGCCCTCCATGTCGGCGTCGTCGAATGTGAATCCCATTCCGAGAACGTAGCTTCCCACGAAGCTCTGGCCGGCATTGGCACTGAGCCTTGCCGGATCTTCATGACCACCACGATGAAAGAGGAATGCGGTGATCACGTTGACCAGACGGTCATCAAGCCGCTTCGGGCCAGACCATGAACCCTTGATAACGTGCACTATGCTGACAACTACCGCCACGGGGCCAGCCCATTCGAATCGTTTTCGTGCCGCGAAGATCTCGCCTCCGTGCTTGCAAATCCAACGGAGTCCCGTCGCTCGAGTGTCGCCTTGCGCGATCGTGTTGGTCGCGATGAGCCCAAATGGGCCGTCGTCGCGAACGAGGTTGAATGCTCGACGGAAGAAGTGCGCCACGAGATCGGCGCCGCCGCTGGAGCCTTCATGAAGAGCGAGTAGCCAGCTTGAGTAGGAATCGCCCTGAGTGGCGGTGACGTTTCGTCCGCCTTGAAACGGCGGGTTTCCCACAATCGCGTCGAACCCCGGGTTCTTCCGGTCGAAAACCTCCGGAAACTCGATCTCCCAGTGAAACGGCGCGAGCGGCTTTTCGGCGTCCCGCCAGTCGTCGAGCCAGCCTCGAAGGCGATCGGCGCCACCGCCGTTGAAGAGCTTCAAGTACTCGCTTCGCTTGACCTCTCGCTCCCGCGGCTTCTCGCCTTCGAAGAACGCCGCGACGACGAGATCGCCGGCGAGGCGCGTCTTGCTCAGCTCGAACTGTGCTTTGTCCCAGATGTCGCGCAGCTCCGAGTCGGTGACGCCCTCGTCGGCCTCGCGGATGCGCTGGCGCAGCTCGACGACCTTCTGCAATTGCTCGCGCATACGCGCGCGGAAGATGCTCTCGAACGACTCACCGGTGTCCCAGTGGAAGACCTCGATCTGCTCGCGGGAAAGACAAACGAGCGAGTCGCCGTGGCGCAGCGCGTGGTCCAGGAACGTCAGTGGATGATCCTTCGCGAGCGTGACGAGCCACAGCGAGACCTTCGCGAGATCGACGGCCACGGGATTGCGATCCACGCCGTAGAGGCAGCGCTGCGCGACGAGCCGCCGCGCGAAGCCGACTTCGTCCTCATCGGGCGGGAGCTTCGGCACCTCGCCGTGGGCGTGCCACGACTCGACGAGCGCGTCGCCAAGCTGGCGGCACGCCTCGACGAGAAACGCGCCGGAGCCCATTGCCGGGTCGCACACCTTGAGATCCAGGATCTGCTCGGGCCGCGGCGGGCGCCCGTCCGCGCCGCGTAGGCGCGCGAGGATCGGGTCGAGCGTCGTGCGCACGATCGGCTCGGTGAGCGCGCGCGGCGTGTAGTGCGAGCCGGAGCGGCGGCGCTCCTCGCTCGGCTGCAGCACCATCGCGCCCTTCGGGACGAGGTCGGGCGTGGCCGCGGCGTCGACCACGGGCTGGAGCGCCGCGTGGAGGTCCTCGAGCGACTTAGCCGCCGCGACCTCTTTCTTGAGCTTGTCGGTGAGCTTGCGGTCGGTTCGATCCTGGAGCCACTTCGCCCGCTTCTCCGTCGTCTCGGCGAGCAGCAGCTCGAGATCGACGGCGGTCGGCGCGCCCTGCTTCTTCGACGAACGAACCGCCACGGAGCGGCCGGTCGCGGTCTCGAGGCGAAAGCCCATCATCGTCTCGTAGACCGAGCCGATCTGCTCGACGTCGAGCGCGCGGTACGAGATGCGCTCGCCGTCGAGGACGAGGAGCTTCTCGAGCGCGCGGTAGATCGTCCCGTCCGGGACCAGTGGCGGCTCGATGCGCTCGTGGATCTGGCGCGCGCCGGTCGGCCGGCGGCCCTCGAGGAACGGGTATCGATCGGGATCGAAGAGGACGCCGTGCCGCCGCGGCAGCTTCAGCGCGCCCGACTCGGCGCCGTCGTGGATCATGCGGAAGAGGACGAGGAGCTGCGCCCACGCGCCGAAGCGCTGGTCCATCGTGTCCGGGAAGAGTGCGGCGTCCTCGCGCAGCCGGTCGTAGAGGCCCGCGAGCGAGTAGGAGCGCTCGAAGGCGTCGTCGTCGGGCAGCATGTCCCGCTCCTCGGCGTAGAGGAGGAAGACGAGGCGCAGGATCACCGTGAGGAGCGCGCGGTAAACCTGGTCCGGATGCTCGGTGAGCGGGTCGTGCAGGAGCTGGCCGCGCGACGCGTCGTGTGCGGACTGGAATCCGCGAAGCAGTTCGTAGAGCGCGTGAAGCACCTGCTCGGCGAGGCGCTCGCTCACCTCGTTCTGGTACTTGCGGCTGTCGTGGAGAAGTGAGGCAAGGCGCTGGCTTCGCGGCAACGTCACGAGCCGCCGCTCGCTCAGCAGCAGTCGCATCGCGGCCGAGATCGGGCGGCCGGCCGTCTGGAGCATGTCCGCGACTCGGAAGTCGATCCATCCCGAGCTTTCGCCGCGCGGCGCCGAGATCAAGCGCAGCGCGCGACCGTTGACGAGAAGTCCTGCGCCGACGCGCTTCTCGCGAAGGAGCCGCTCCATCCGACCGTGCGGCGAGGCCTCCAGCCCGCCGCGGCCGCGAGCGATCTCGTCGAACTTTTCGCCCGGTTCGAGCACGCGGACGAGGAGCTGCCACGGCGAGGCGCCGTCTTGCGGATCCGGCTCGCGCACGGCGAAGTCGGGGCGAAGCGCGTCCTGGTAGTCCGGAAGCGCGAAGACGAGTTCGGGCGGGATCGGGACTTCCGGCGTGCCCGCGTAGAGCTTCGGCGAAAAGCTCCAGCCAAGGACCGTTCGCGCGAACGCGCCGAAGTCGGCCAGGTACGGCTCCGGTCCTTGCTTCGGATCGAACGTGCGCTCGACGACGCACGCGCGGAGCAGCCGCTGCCCTTCCGCATCGACCCGCTCGAGAACGGCGCCCGCGCGGCTGAGCGCCGTCGCGGAGACGACGAGCCCCGTCGGCCGGACGAAGCCGATCCATTCGAGGTGCGCAAGGACGTACGGGTCGATCTTCGCCATCTACTTCCTCGAGTGCTCGACCGCGAGCGCCCGCCCGCGTGCGGTGAGCCGATAGCGCTGCTTGCTGCTGCGCGGCCTGTCGGGGATCGTCATCTCGACGAGGCCGGTCTGAAGCGCCGGGCGCAGATACACGAGCCGGAAGTTCTTCTCGGCCCTGAGCGCTAGCGCGGCCTGCAAGGACTGTCGGTCCATGGTGCCCTTCAACACGCCGAGAAGCCGCCGGACTTCCGGTGTGACTTCGGGTGCGACTTCGGTCGTCACTTCGGGTGCCACTTCGGGCCCGGAGCGGAACTCCGCCTCAGCGCGCACCTCCGGTTTGGGCCGGAAGACGGCGGTCACGAAGCGAGTCTTCTCGAACTCGGGCTCGGGGTAGCCTCCGGCGCGGGCCTCCTCTCGGATGCGACGGATGCCGGTGCCCGCCTTCTCGATGAAGTCGATGCGATGCAGCAGGTCGGCGATCAGCGTGTTGCGGCGGATGCTCTTTCGGCCGAGGTCCGAGAGCGTCATGCCCTTCGGCAGGCCGCCCGGGCTCGAGACCTCGATCCGATCCGTGTGTAGCTCCACGAAGACGTTCGCCCCGTCCATGCACCAGTCGCGGTGCATGACGGCGTTCGTGATCGCCTCGCGCAGCGCCTTCATCGGGTACTCGGGGATGTTTTGACGGCGCAGGCTCTCGATGCGCCACGCGGTGCGCGTGTTCCGCCCGATGAAGCGCATCGTGTCCTCGATGTCGGCGACGACTCCGCCCGCGAAGTCCTTGCGGTCGAGCACGTGGACCTTGTCGGTTCCCTTCGCCAGAAGACCCGTGATGTAGGCCTGGTTGAAGAAGTGGCGCACGTCCTTCGCGAAGAAGAGCACGCCCGCGTTGCGGAAGAGGAGCTTTCCGCCCGAACGTTCGGCCGCCTCGATGTTGATCAGCACGTCCTCGGTGCGCGGGCGGCCGGTGATGCCGGAGAGCCGCAGCCAGGCGAGGTACTTGTCCCGGTCGAAGTCCTGTGGGTAGCGGAAGCGCGGGCAGGGCGAGAGATCGAAGCGGATGGCCCCCTCGGTTCGAAAGAAGTCGCGGATCTCGTCGCGTGAGAGCTTCTGCGTCCCGGCACCCTGCCGCCAGAAGAACCCGTCGCTGCACTGCACCGGTTTGGCGTCGCTCTCCCGCACGTGGACCACTAGGACGGGGCCGACGGGCTCCACGATGACGTGCACCGGAGGATCGCAGTTGCGCGCGATGTCCTGGATGCGTGCCCGCAGGCTGTTCGTGTCGGTTACCCCGGCGATCGTCCCATCGTCGCGAACGCCG
>JACOTG010000034.1 GCA_016178505.1 Planctomycetota bacterium | reverse complement strand
TCGATCGCCCGCTCGAACGCGTCGATCTCGAGCACTCCTCCGTCTCGGCTCTGCACCGGTCGGATCTCGACGGCCCGGTGCTCGGGCGTGCGCGCCCACGGAATCGCGACCTGAAGGAACTCGGTATCCGCGACGAGCACGTTGTCGCCGCGCTCGAGCGGAAGCGCATTGGCGGCGATGTTGAGCGCATGCGTCGTGCTCTCGACCAGCGCGACGTGGTCGGGCGTCGACTTCAAGAGCCGTGCCGCCTCCGTCACCGCCTCGCTTCGAAGCTGGTCCATCGCGATGTGGTGCTTCGACGCGTCGGCCGCGTCACACCGCAATGCCATGTCGAGAAATCGGCGCACCGCGTCGTGTGCCTGTCGCGGGATCAAGCTGACGCACGCGGCGTCGAGAAATACTTTGTCGGCGAGCCCCGGAAAGCAGCGTCGAGCCTCTTGCGGTGTCACGCACCATCTCCCTTCATCGCGTCGTGATCCAACCGATGCCGTAGGTGATCGCGAGTGCGCCGAGCGCAATGCCGGTCAGGCCGGGCTGCGCGATCGTCACGGCGACGAACATGACGGCGTAGATCCCGAGGAACAGCGCCGGCAAGATCGGATAGAGCGGTACGCGAAACGGCGCGTCCGGCGTGCGCGCACGCAGCCGAAACAAGACGAGGACCATGAACCCGTCCGTCAGGAGGATGAGCGAGATTGCGAGCTTGAAAAGTTGTTCGAACGTTCCGGTTGCCGCAAGCACGACGGCAACCACGCCGACCACCGTCATCGCGACCCACGGCGTCCCGCCGCGATGCACCCGCGCGAGCACGCGCGGCGCAAGCCCGTCGCGCGCGAGCCCGAACAGGACGCGCGGCGTCACGAAGATCGTTCCGTTCAATGATGCCAGAACGACGAGGAGTGCCAGGCACGCCACGATCGTGCCGACGCGCGGGCCGAAGACCTCGACAGCGACGTCTCCCGCCACGAGCGTCGACGAGGCGATGCGATCGATGGGCAACACGTGCAGGAACGCGGCATTCAAGAGGAGATAGAGCACGGCGACGATTCCGATTCCGAACAAGAAGATGCGCGGCAGAGTTCGCTCGGGATCCACGACTTCTTCGGCGATCTTCGCGGCGTCCGGGTAACCGTAGTAGGTCCAGATCACCGCCTGGAATGCGAGCGCGAGCGAGCCCCACACCGCGACGCCGCTCGGCGCGCTCGGCAGCGACGACTTCCAGCCGACCCCGTTTCCGGCGGCGAGCCCGATCACGACCACGCCGGCAAGCGCCGCGATTTTCGCGGCCGTCGTGATGTTCTGCGTCCATCTGCCCGCCGCAACGCCCGCGAGGTTCACGCCGGTGAGCAGAGCGACGATCGCCGCGCCGAGCCACTGCTTACTCCCCGCGTCCAGTCCGACCCACTGCGCGACGTACTCTCCCGCGACGACGCCGATCGCCGCGGTCGCGGCGGCGTAGATCCCGAACGCTTCGATCCAGCCGACCGTGAACGCCGCTCGACGCCCGAAAGCCTCGCGAGCGTAGACGTACTTTCCGCCCGCTTGCGGATGGCGCGTCGCCAGCTCCGCGAAGACGAACGCGCCGAGGAGACCGACGACTCCGCCCATCGCCCATGCCACGAACGTCAGCCAGGGACGACCGAGTTCCGTGGCGACCAGGCCCGGCGTTCTGAAGATCCCCGACCCCACCATGATCCCGATGACCATGGCGAGGCCGTCCCCGGTCCGAAGCGAGCGTCGCAGCTGCGTCATGCGACGGCAGGGTGTCATCTCTTCGCCCCGCAATCCAGCCGCCTATCAGGGTCGCGACGCATCCCTTGTGGTCGACGATGCGGGGAGCTACCTTGCTGACTCCCCTCCCGGGATCTCGTGCGGCAGCCTCAGCGGTGCCCATGGAGATCGAAGTGAACGGCCGTACATCGCAGGTGCACGACCCTTCGTTTTCAATCACTCCATGGCACTTTCCCGAGGGCCGCGTCGTCGCGAGACGCCTCACAAGGGGTTCAACCATGCAGCGGACTCTTCCCCTCACGTTCCTCGCTCTTCTGGCGGCGATCGGTTGCTCGAAGCACGGCAGCGACGGCGACGCGATGCCCTTCACCATGCTCGAGGCTCGCGTCACCGCAGAACCGCAACTCGCCGACGACGCCATCGCGATCACGTTTTCGCACGCGATGAGCGCACGCGAGGCGGTCCTCGCCGGGAGCTATGCATTCGAGAGCCCGATCGGAACGCGCATCGACCTCGGCGGCGCGCGGTTCACGGCATCGGGTACCGGCGTCCGCATCGTCCTCGCGCAAACGGCAGCCTCTGCGGTGAACCTCTCGCCCGGCGCGATGTTTCGCCTGACGGTGGGCGCCATGCACGACGCGCACGGGCGAGGTCTCGCGGGCGAGACCACGCTCACCGGCGTCGTCGGCGGAACGAACGCGGCGCCGTCGATCGCCCGCGTCGCTCCAGCGAACGGCCCTGCAACGGGCGGCACGACGATCACGCTTTCCGGCACGGGTTTCACGCATCCGTCGACGATGACCGTGTCGATCGGCGGGCAGCTCGCGAGCGACGTTCGGTCGAAAGACGGCGAGACCTTGTCCGCTCTCACGCCTCCGGGACTCGCAGGACTCGTGGACGTCACCGTCGAAACGGCGAGCGGCATCGCGCGCGTCACGAACGCATTTCGGTACGACGTCCAGCTCGCGAGCGTTTCACCGCCGGAAGGCTCGGCCGCGGGCGGCACGCTGCTCACGCTTCACGGCGCGGGCTTCGCGAACGATTCTCGTCTCGGCGTGACGGTCGGAGGCGCGGTCGCCTCGTCGGTGCACGTGGTCGATTCGACGACCCTCACGGCGGTGTCGCCGGAACACGTGCCCGGCGTTGTCGACATCGGGGTCGCGGACGGCGGAAGCTCCGCGACCTTGGCGCCGGCGTATCGATATCGGATGGCCCTGGACGCCGTGACGCCCGCGGAGGGCCCCGCGTCCGGCGGCACGAGCGTGACGATCACGGGCGCAGGGTTCACCCCGGGAGACACATCGGTCCGATTCGGCTCGTTCCCCGCATTGCTCGCATCGGTGACGAGCTTCCGCACGCTCACGTGCGTGACACCGACCGCCAGCCCCGGCGCCGTCGACGTCGTCGTGTCGAGTCCGCTCGACGTCGCGAGCCTCGCGAACGCATTTCGATTTCGCTCGACGATCAGCGACGTCGAACCGCGTTTCGGCGCCGTGGCCGGAGGAACGGCGGTCGTCATCCACGGGTCGGGCTTCATGTCGCCGCTGGACACGGTCGTGCGATTCGGCGACGCCCCGGCAACCGACGTGCAACTGCTGGACGGGCTGACGATCACGTGCACGGCTCCGCCAAGCGCGCCCGGCGCGGTCACCGTCACGGTCGAGAGCGCCGCCGACCGCGCGACGCTTCCAAACGCGTTCACGTATCTGGAGCCGCTGACGATCACGAGCTTGATTCCGGCGTACGGACCCACGACCGGCGGAACGAGCATCGAGATCCTGGGCACGGGCTTCGTCGAAGGCATGTCGATTCGCGTGGGCGATCACCCGGCAACGGCGATCGTGTGGCGCCGTTCCCCCTCTTCGAGGCGACGCTCGACCACTTCACGGGTGCGCAGCCGCTGGACGTCGCGGCCGGCGACGTGAACGGCGACGGCCTCGTCGATCTCGTCGTGCCGAGCGCACTCCCGGGGCATGGCGCGTTCACCGTTTTCCTCGGCCGCGGCAACGGCGACTTCGACGACGGGATCTCGACGCCGATCGGCAATCGCGTGACGGGGCCCGCGTCCGTGGCGCTCGCGGATCTCGATGCGGACGGGGACGTGGATCTCGTTCTCGCCAACGTGCTCGATTCGACCCTCGGCGTGTTCGAGAACGATGGCGCGGGGCGATTTACCGAGTTCTCGGAAACCGCGACCGAGGCAGGGCCCGTGTGCGTGCGCCTCGCCGACTTCACGGGTGACGGCGCGGTCGATCTCGTCGTCGCGTGTCGCCGGAGCGGCGCCGTCCTCGTCGAGCGAGGGTTTGGCGACGGCACGTTCGGAGCGCCGAGCCGCCTGGCGCTTCCGTGTGGAACGGAAGCGTCGCCCGTTTCGATCGCCGTCTTCGACTTCGACGGCGACTCCCTCCTCGATCTCGCGATCGCCGACGAGACCGCGTCGCAGGTCGTGGTCGCGCTCGGCACCGGCGTCGAGCCGTTCTTTCGATTCACCAGCGGATCGTGTTCGCCCGTCGGCGCGCGGCCGAGCGCGATCGCGATGGCGGACGTCGATCGCGACGGATTCATCGACGTCGTCACCGCAAACCCCGACGACGACTCCGTGTCCGTGATGCTCGCGATTCCGGGAAGCGGCGGAGCGTTTGCCGCTGCGACACGTTTTCCGACCGGCCCACGCCCCGGCAGCCAACCGGCGGGGATCGTCCTCGCCGACGTGAATGGCGACGGCCGCGTCGACGTTGTCACGACCAACCGCGGAAACCACACGCTGAGCGTTCTCGCGGGAGACGGCGCGGGCGCGTTCGCCGCCCCAGAGATCCACACCGTGGGCGAGGCGCCCGTTGCGGCAGCCGCGGTCGACGTCGATCGCGACGGTCGCCTCGACGTGATCGTCGCGAACAGCCAGTCGAACGCAATTTCCGTGTTGCTCGCGCGCGAGCGGCGCCTCGTCTCTGCATCACCGGTGAAGCTCGGGCTGGATCCCGTCGCCGCAGCAACGGGAGATCTCGATGACGACGGAGCGCTCGACGTCGTCACCGCAAACGCGGGCGATGCAACTCTCACGCTCCTGCGCGGCGACGGCGCCGCGGGATTTGCACGAGCCACGTCGCTTTCGCTTCCGCCCGGATCGAGTGCGAGCGACGTCGTGCTCGACGACTTCGACGTCGACGGCCACCTCGACATCGCCGTCGCCGAGCAGCTCACGAGCACGATCTACGTCTTCCTCGGGGACGGCGCGCTCGGCTTCCGGCCACCCGTGGCGACGGCCATGGGCGAATATCCCGTCGCGCTCGCGTCGGCGGACTTCGACGGCGACGGAATTCCCGATCTCGCGGTCGCCAGCCAAGGCGTTTTCACGATCGTGTGGCTCGGAGACGGAACCGGGCGCTTCGTCGATCCGTGCGGAGGCTGCCAGTACTGGAACGATCTCGAGCCGCAAGTGATTCGACCCGGTGACTTCGACGGCGACGGACGACTCGATCTCGCCGTGTTCGGCATCGAGCCCGACGGCGGCAAGCTCTCCATCCTGGTCGGCGACGGCGCGGGCCGCTTCGTCGACGCGCGTGACGCGCACGTTCCGCTCATTCACTTGCGCGGCGCCGCCGTCGCCGATCTCGACGGAGACGGCGACCTCGACGCGGTCGCGTGTGGGATCAACGACGCAAACACCGAGGACGGCTTCGCGTGCGTGTTCCAGAACGACGGCAGCGGACGATTCGAGCAGAGCTACGTCCACGTGGGTTCGCGGCCGGAATCACTCGTGCTTACGGACTTCGATGCCGACGGCCGGCTCGACCTCGCGGTCGCGCTGTCGCTGACGGCGAACGTCAGCGTCTTCGCGGGCGACGGCCGCGGCGGATTCCCGGGCGCGATCCAAGCCTTCGGCGCGTCCGTCGATCCCGTGCGCGTGCTCGCGGCCGACCTCGACGGCAGCACGACGCCCGAGATCCTCGTCGTGAATCGGCGAACGCGCTGCCTCTCCGTGCTCCGCAATCGGTCGTAGCCGTTCGTCACCGCCGCGCCCGGCGTGGGACAAGACCGCCGAGCATCGCGCTCGACTCGGCGCGAGGGACTCGACTACGATGCGCGCATGGCTTTCCTCGAGGTGTGCGTCGATTCGGTGGTCGGGCTCGAGCGCGCGCAGGCGGGCGGCGCGGGTCGGATCGAGCTGTGCTCTCGGCTCGACGTCGGCGGATTGTCGCCGGGTGCGGAATTGTTGAGCGCCGCGCGCGCGGTGACGCGAGTGCCTATGCATGTGATGGTTCGGCCGCGCCCCGGCGACTTCGTCTACGACGGCGATGAGTTCGCAGCGATGCGGCGTGAGATCGCCGCGCTGGGCGCCATCGAAACGCCCGGCGTGGTGTTCGGCCTGCTCGCTCGCGACGGCACGATCGACCGCGAGCTCACGCGCGAGCTGGTCTCGATCTCGCACCCGATGTCGGTCACCTTCCACCGCGCGTTCGACGAAGCCCGCGATCTCGACGAAGCGCTCGACGTCCTCATCGAACTCGGAATCGATCGCGTGCTCACGTCGGGCGGAAAGCCGGACGCGTTCGAGGGCCGCCATGTGCTGCGCCGCCTCGTCGAGCGCGCGCGCGGCCGCATCGTCATCCTCCCCGGCGGCGGCGTGCGCGCGCACAACGCCGCGGCGATCCTCGCCGAGACCGGCGTATCGGAACTCCACTCCTCGACACCGTTCCGCCTCGCCTGAGCGACTTCGATGGGCCGTCCCTCGAGGTCTGCCGCAGGCACGGCATTGCCGGGAAATGCACGCACGGTCGGGCGACGCTCGCATCCTGCGTGGGAGTCCTGCGCGTCGAAATCCGTCACGTTCGTTCCGAGTCGGTGTTCGATTCGTGGCGTTCGATGGAGTGCGTCAGCGAGACGAGCGTCGCGTGTCGAACACGGCGAGGCGGCGGATCGCCGGGCGTGCCGCAACGTCCAGCACGCGCACGCGGACGGCGAGGACGCGCACGGGATCGATGCGGTCGATCTTCTCGTGGCCGATCGACGTGCCGGTCGCGAGCGTCGTCCATCCGGGCTTGCCGTCGACGATCGCTTCGATCGCGTAGCGCCGAACTCGCTCGCCCTTCGCGACGTCCTCCATCGCGAGCACACGGTCGATCGTCGTCATCGCCGGCAGGGTCAGCTCGACGACGTCGCCGTCTCCGCTCGTCTCGGCGATCGCTTTGCCGTAGCGGCGGCGGACTTCGGCGCCGAACTCCGCGGCGCGCTTCGCATCCGCATCGGGCATGCGCCCGCTGCGGTCGGGCGTGACGTTGAGGAGCATCACCGCGCCGCGGCCGACCGAGCGCTCGTACATGTCCACGAGCTGCTCGACCGTCTTCAACGTCGACTCGTTGTTCGTCTTCCAGAACCACGTCGCGCGGATGCGCGCGTCGCACTCGTTCGGCAAGAAGCGATCGCCGTTCGGATCGCCGTCGGCCGACGTGAGGTTGCCCCACGTCTTCGGGTCGTAGCGCGCGCCGTTCCACGCGGGATCGGGCGCGATGCCGTCTTCGTTGCCGACCCACCGAATCGTGGCGCTCGGGCCCTGGAAGACGACGGCATGCGGAGCGTGCTGCCGCAGGACGTCCGAGACGTCGAAGACGAGGCTGCCGTCGAACCACACTTCCGACATCTCGCCGTATCGCGAGAGCACCTCCGTGAGCTGCGCACGGAAGAGCGCTTCGTACTCGCCTTGCTTTGCGGGGTCTTTGCACTTTCCCCCGCCGCCGACGCCGTGTTTCTTGTCCTGCGGCGAGATGTAGACGCCGAGCTTCATGCCTCGCTTTGCGCACGAGCGCGAGAGATCGGCGAGCACGTCGCCCTTGCCGCCGCGCCACGGCGTCCCCTTCACGCTGAAGTCGGTGGTGTCGGTCTGCCACCAGCAGAATCCGCCTTCGTGCTTCGCGACGAACACGATCGAGCGCGCGCCCATCGACTCGGCGACCGACACCCACTGATCCGTGTCGAGCTGCGCCGGGTCGATCGCGGAGAGCGGCGTCGACAAATCGTCTTCCTCGGAGTCCTGCCACGTCTGCGGCGCGATGTGGACGAACATGCCGACCTCGCGATCGAGCCACGCGACCTGCTCGGGGGTCGGAAGGGAGAGCCGCGCGGCCAGACACGTCGCTTGGATCTCGGGGAGCGCGCGCATCGCATCGGTCAGGGGCAGCGGGCCGGGGAGATCCCACGGCGCGACGAACCCGAGGTGGCCGTAGTTTCCGCAGTACGGCTCCGAGTCGAGCTTCGCCCACACGATGCGCTCGGCGCCGCGCCGCCACACCTGCGGGTTCAAGCGGATCGGGTCCATGCGCACGAGCGGCGACTCGTCCCACAGCGGATACGACACGACGACGAACTTCTGCGGCAGGCGCCCCTTCCACGTGTCCTCGACTTCGTAGAGGACCGGTTGCCAGGCAGGACCCGCCCAGCCCGAAACGCCGAATCCCGGCGACGGCCCGACTTCGAGCACCTTGCCGACGAAGACGACGTCGCTGTCCGCGAGCTGCTCGGAGAGGTTGGCGGGATCCCATTCGCTCACGGTCGCGAGCGCGCGAGCGACTTCCGCTTCGTATCGTTCGGGTCCCGACGGCGCGCGGTATTGCGGATCGCCGACGAACTCGACGGTGTAGCCGTGCTCGCTCGCACACGCGGAAGCCGCGAGGAAAAGGAGCGAGAGGCCGAGTCGCGAGCGCATGGCGGCGACTTTACCGGCTTCCGACTCGAACGTCACTCGTGAGACCCATGACGTCTCAACGGCGCATGGCACATCGCGTCAGCGTCGACGGCGGTGCGACGGGTCGACGAGCGTATCGGCGATCGCCGCCGAGAGAGGCAGTCCGGCGCCGCCTTCGAGCCAGAAGAACTCGCCCGCCGGATTGATCTCGAGGAACACGTGCCGGCCGTCCGGCGTGAGGATGAGATCGATCGCACCGTAGTCGAGCCGGAGTCGATCCATCAAGCGGCCCAATCGCGATTCGACGTCGGGAGGCAGCACGTACGGCTTCCACGCGTCGACGAGCGCCGAGCCCTCGCGTCGCCAATCGATTTGCGCTCGGTCGAGAGCTTGCGAGTCGACGGCGGCCGCGAAGCAGCGATCGCCGACGATCGTGACGCGGATCTCGAGCTTCTTCGCAATCTCTTCCTGAAACGTCATCGGCGACAACCGCAGCCCGTCGAGATCGTCGAGATCCTCCGGCTTCACGCGGTTCGTGAACACGACCCGCTCTTCGTCCCCCTCACCGATGGCGAAGGACGAGAGCATCTTGGCAACGAACCCGTTGGGACAACCCCGGGCGAACTCGCGGACTCGTTCGGGGTCGTTCGTGATCAGCGTCTTCGGCACGACGAGGCCCAGGTGTTCGGCGAGCCGGAGCTGGAGCGGCTTCTGATCCGCGACGCGGACGCGCCCCGGAGAGTTCATCTGAAACACGTCGAGGCACGCGATCATGCCGAAGACCGTCGCTCGCGACTCCGCGATGCACGGACCGCGCATCGACTTCTCGACGTTGGTCGGAATCCTCGCGCCGACGTCGACGCGGCGGTACCACACCGAGTCGATCTCGCCGAGGTCGATCGCGTCGCCGCCCGAGGCCAGGCTCGAGGTCAGCCTCGGGTCGCCGTACCGCAGCGCGAGGCGAACGTCGGTTGGAAAGCGATCGGTGTCGAACCGGATCGGGCGCGCTCCGCGCTCGACGAGCGCTCGGCTCACCGTCTCGACCGATTCGTTGTCGTCCGACTTCGTGATGATGAGGACGTTCATGATGGACTCGACGAAAAAGGCCGTGCGCCCGCGCACGGTTGCGGCGCGAGGCGCACGGCCGATACCGTTCGCGCTGACCGTTCTATGCCGTCGGGCCCCCCTCGTCGTCGTCCGACGGGTATTTCAAGGTGTGGGCCGTGTCGCTGATGCGAGTGGTCACACCGCCCTTCACGTTCGTCTTCACCTTCGGAAACTCCTGCCCCTCGAGGAAGCGCGCGAAGAAGTGCCGCTTCTCGGACTGCTGTGGCGACTTCATGCTCGTCATCTCCTTTCGAGATCCCGGCGACGCATCGCCGACTTCTGCATGATGCCCGGGCCCTCGGTCCGTGGACCGAGGACCGCCGAAGCCATTTCAGAACGCGGTCCTGATTTATTCGACCCGGCGGTCGTCGTCAAGACGGTTGTGTCTCCGCTCGGGCGACCCGCGCTCAGCGAGTATCGACGGAACGAAAAGGCCGCGCGTCCACGCGCCTCGCGGCGGCAAACGCACGGCCGTGCGCTCTTCGAGTCGAACGGATTAGACCTCGTCGCTGTCCGACGGGTACTTCAAGGTGTGGTCCGTGTCAAAGGCGGGTTTCGTCGCGCCCGCCTTCACGTTCGTTTTCACCTTCGGATACTCCTGGCCCTCGAGGAAGCGCGCGAAGAACGGACGATTCTCGGTCTTGTTCGGCTTCTTCATTTTCGTGATCTCCTATCGACGCTCGACGAAGCTCGCCGACTTCCGCCCGATGCGGGTCGGTCGTCCGGCGGATCCGGTCCGCCGCGGTCGCCTGGGTTTAGTCGACGGCGTCGTCCGCGTCAAGGACGTCCGATCAGGGACCCGCTCGGTGCTCGACGCGTTGTTCCTCAAGGATGCGCGATCAAGAGCAAGCTCGGCGCGCGGCGCGTGACGGCGCGAACGCAATCCCGCAACGTTTCGGGATCGAGCGCCGCAAAGCTCTCGTCGAGGATCACGAGATCCGCGCGCTGGAGAAGCGCTCGCGCGACGAAGAGCCGGCTCTTCTCGCCGTGCGACAACTGCCATCCCGTTTCGCCCACCATCTGCCCGAGGCCCGCCGGCATCCGGTCGATCACTTCACCGAGTCCCAGCTCGCGACAGACGGCCTCGGCGTCGGCAAGGTCGCCAGGGGCGGGCGGCCAGCGCCGACCCATCAATAGATTGAGCGCCATCGAGCCCGACAGCACGTGGTTCTCGTGGAACTGCGGAGCTTCCGCCACGCGACGCCGCCAACCGGCGCCGCCGAGCGTGTGACGGTCGAGGCCGTCGACGAGCACGAGGCCGGAATCCGGAGAGCGCAGTCCGGCGAGAATCGAAGCAAGCGTGGATTTTCCGCTGCCCGACACCCCCTCGAGAAGGATGCGATCGCCTCGCGAGACGCGCAGTTCGCATCCTTGCAGGGTCGGCGCGCCGCGGCCCGCGTGTCGAAAGACGACGTCGTGCGCTTCGACGACCGGCGTCGACGTCGCGCCCCGTCGTGCGAGGAGCGCGACGGCGTCACCTGCCGATTGCGTTCGCGATGCCGCGCGGAAGAGCGGCGCGACCTCACGCCACGAGATCCTCGCGCCGTTGAGCAGGCTCACGCTCCCGACGAGTCGGCCGAGCGTGCCCGCGACGAGCAGGATGCCGCCGAGCGCAACCGCAAATCGCTCCGGCGTCGGCGCGCCGGCAAGGAGCACGGGCACGATCGCGGCGACGCCCACGACGAGCCAGCCTTTCGGCATCAGGGAAAGCGCAACGCCGACCTGGTCCATCGATTTCGACAACCGGGCATATCGCTCGAGCGAGGCGTCTTCGCCATCGTGCCAGCGCTCGGGCCGTTCCTGCGCCACGCGCGTCCGATGTCCGACCATGCGCTCGACGAGATCATGAGTCATGTCGACGCGCGCGCGGGTCCACTCGCGTTGGCGGCGGTACGATCGCCACGCGAGCAGCGCGACGCAACCGATCCATCCCACGAGCACGAGGACGACGAAGCCGCCCGCGCCGGCGCCGACGACCGCAAACGAGAGCACCAACTCGACGATCGCCATGAGCCCGAGGAGTCCGCCGCCGAGCGCCAGCGACTCCACCATCTGCGATTCCATCACTCGGCCCAGCATCTGTCCGGCGCCCGCGTGCCGCATCTCGTCGGGCTCGAGGCGAAGCGCTCCTTGGAACAGCCGCCGCTTGAGAACGGCTCCGACGCCGATCGCGACGACGCCTTGTGCCGACTCCGCCGCCATGCGGAATGGAATCGAAGTGAGAAGGAGTAGCGCCCAGGCCAAGAGCCAAGCGACGTCCAGCCGGCCTGCGAGCACGCCTTGCCCGATCACCCACCACGACCCGACGACCAGGAGCCATTGCGCGAGATGAGCGGCGAGGAGAACGCCGAGCCGGCTCGCGAGGCCGCATCCCCGAAGTTGTCGCGCGAAGCTCTCGCCGGCGGCCATGCGAACCCGCCAACAGCCGACGATGCGCTCGCGGCCGAGCCGAGAAATCAGGAGCGCTCGACGAACTCGCTCGCGACGGCGTCCCCCGATTTCGGCTCGTTGGATCAGATCGTCGGCGCTCGACTCCCACGGCTCGTCGAGCGGACGGCGCAGCAGGGAGCGCACGTCGTCGGCTGCGATGCACCGTCGATGCAACGAAGGATCGAGGATGACGAGGTCGGCGCCGCGATGACCCGCGACGGCGAGGAATCGGGGGACGCCGGATCTCGGCACCCTCACGAGCAGCGGCTCCGCAGACGGGAGGAGGCGGTCCAAGTCACCGTAGGTCGACGGCGCCGGATCGATGTCGACGCCGAGCGCGCCGGCGCACGCATCGAGCCACGTCTCGAGAGCGTCGTCGTTCGCGAAGTCGAGGCCGGCGGGGACGAGCGGCGCCTGGCGTCCCTCGACTCCTGCCGCGCGCGCGAGCGCCGCCAGAGCTTCACCGGCGCGGTCGGCCGGCCAAGCGAGGTCGTCCACGAAATCCACCGCGCGCCTCATCGCAAGTCCTTTTCGTGGCGCTCGACGAGCGCTCCGCGCTCGAGACGCAGGCGCCGCCAGGCCGCCTCGCTCTCGAAGTCCACGCGGCGCTCTGTGTCCGCGCGGAGCATAGCGGCGAAGACCGAGTCCGCGCGGCCCGCGAGCGACTTCGGCGACACCGTCTCGACGATTCGACCGTCTTCGACCACGACGACGCGGTCGAACGCGAGCGCTCGATCGAGATCGTGGGTGACGCAAAGGAGCGTCGCGTCGCGCCATTCCGTGCGGCAGCGCGCAAGGAGTTCGCGACGACGGTCGACGTCGAGACCACGAAAGGGCTCGTCGAGGATCGCCAGGCGCACCGCGGGGCGCCCAAGCGCTCGCGCAAGCCGCACGCGCTGGCCCTCGCCTCCCGAGACGAGCGCTCCGCTCTCGCCGAGAGGAGTCTGAAGTCCGCTCGGCAGGGATTGGAGGAGCGCTCGCAGATCGACGGCGTCGACCAGCTCGCCCGTCGAGAGCCGGGGCTCGTCGCCCGAGCCGTACGTCAAGTTCTGGAGGAGCGCCCGATTCCATAGATGCACGGCCGGATCGACCCACGCCGTCTCGCCACGCGCGCGATGGAGGCGCTCGCCTTCGAGCGGCTCGCCGTCGACGAGCACGCGGCCGCTCGACGCCCGGTGCCAACCGAGGAGCAATGAGACGAGGCTCGACTTGCCCGCGCCCGATTTGCCGACGATCGCGACGTGCTCGCCCGGCGCGATCTCGAGGTCGACGTCGCGCAGGATCGGGTGTCCCGCAGCAACGACGTTGACCCTCTCGAGTCGGATGGCAACGCCGCTCGCCGTGATCTCGCTCGGTGCCGTCGGTTTCGGACTCGGCGCGGCGTCCTGCTCCGCGCCGATGGGTTCGATCGCGCGCTTCGCGACGTTACGCTGGGCAAGGAGCTGGCTCATCTGGGCGACGACGTCTTGCCCGAGCGAAGGAAGTCGAAGCGCCCAGTACACGAGGAGGAGGAGCCCACCCGCGTCGGCGACGTCGCGCGCCCCGTGCGCGAACACGAGCGCCGCGGCGGCGCCGATTCCGACGGTGAGCACGACTGCGTCGATCACCACGGATGCGCGAAGGAGTCGCGTGCTCGCTCGCACCCATCGCGAGAGCATCGCGTCGTGCTCGCGCTTCAGCGTCCTCTCGGCGCCGTGCGCGCGAATCGCGACGAGGCCGAGGAGCGCGTCCAAGTAGAACTGACCGAGAGCCGCGCCGTGCGACCTCGTGCGCAGATCCAGCTCGGAGAGGAGCGGCCGGACCAGAAGAGGCGCCGTCACGACGAGCGCGCCCGCGAGTATCGCGATCGGCGCGAGCGAAGGACGGATCCATGCGATGCCACCGATCGTCAGCACCAGCTCCGCGGCGGACCGCAGGAACCCGCCGCACAGGTCGGGCAGCGATCGGAGTTGGTGCAGGACGTGGCTCCGGTCCGCCATGTCGGAGACGAGCCGGCTTCGGAAGTAACGATCGTGGATGCGCGGGAGTGCTCTCGCGAGCGCGAGTCGAACGCGAACTTCCAAATGCCGACCGAAGCGTCGCACCGCCGACGCGATGGGCCATTCGAGCAGCAACGTGAGGGCGAGAAACGCGACGAGGAGACCGAGTACGCCGAGACGCTGCTCGGGGATCGCGAGCGAAGTGACGAGCGGCAGAACGCCGCGAAAAACGATCGCCTGGACGACGAGGCTCGCGGCCGCGACGATCGTCGCACCTGCGGCGACCGTCGGCGCGAGGAGTCCGCCTTCGCGAAACATCCGAAGCAAGTCTCGCAACGGTCGCTCCGGAGGCTCCTCGAGCGCCGCGGCTGCCCCGGACGAGAGCGGTCCCGGCGCAGCGTCCGCAACGTTCGGTCGACGACCGCGCACTCTCACGAGGACGGCGCCTCGCGCGAGAAGGTGCTCGGGCCCATCGTCCCCCGGCTCGCGCTCGGTCGGCCGCACCGACCAGAAGCTGGGCGGGACGACGCGGAGTTCCGCTTCCGGCGACGCCGCTGCGCCGTCGCGAAGCGACTCGAGGACGCGCCGCGCCCGCTCGCCGCGAGGCACGCCGTCCGCCGCGACGAGCGTTGTCGTCATGCGAATCGCGGCGTCGAGGAGCGCCGGGCCGCGCCATGTCACGTCCTCGAGCGCCTGCGTGACGAGGCGATGCCCGTCTCGTTCGCCGATGCCAAGCGCCTTCAATCGATGCCGCAACGCCGACACGGCTTCGTCGGACTCCATCCATCGCCGCCACGCGTCCGCCGGCACGGGCATCACGTGCTGATGGAGCTGATCGACGAGCGCCTCGCAGCGCGACCAACGCCGTCCCGTTCCCGGATCGACGATCTGCAGGAAGCGCCCGCAACGATTCCACACGACGACGAAGTGAGCCATGCCGTCGGGCAGGCGAACGACGGCGATCGCCGGAAGCGTCGGCGCATCGGGAACGAACAAGTTGTCCGCGGGAAGCAAGACCTGCTCCGCGTCGAGCCCGAGCTGGACGGCCACCGCCTCGAGCGTGTCGATCGACGTGCCGTCGATCTCGGTCTGGCAGATCTCGCGAAGACGCCCGTAGCTCACTCGGATCCCGTATCCCGCGAGCAGGCATTGCAACGACGCGGGGCCGCAGTCCATCGCCGAAATCTGGATCGCTTCGGGGAGGATCCAGCGTCGACGCGACGTTCGAGCGATGCGCGTCATCATGGGTCCACCTTTCTCACGAAGCTGCTGACCGGCGTTCGTCCTGCGTCAAGCTCGTCCAATCGACTCCTTCGTGCGAAACGCGAGTTAGCCCTGCCGCTCCGGATGGACCACGGCGTCCTCCGTCCGGAACGCGCCGCCCGCCGCGCGAAGGATCAACGCGGCCGGAGACACGCGATCGATCTCGACCTCGAGGGATCCAGGAAGCCCGTGCTGCAGCGGGATGCGAGAGCGCGGCGCCGAATCGACGGCCAGCTCCACGCGCACGAGATCGTCGCGAACCTCGGACGCAATCGACGCGACCGTCGCGTCGATCGTGCCGTACTCGAGCGACGGAAAGCCCGCGAGACGAAGACGCGCGTGTTGACCGGTTCGGATGCGTCCGAGCGCCGACTGCGGGCGAAACTCGGCGACGATTCGAAGCAAACCGTCCGGAACGATCGCCGCGAGAACGTCGCCTTCGCGAACGATCGCACCGGCGGTCGCGCTCCCCACTTCGGCGACGACGCCGTCGACCGGGGCCCGCACGAGCCGCAGGTCGATCTCGTGCTCGAGTCGTTTCAGCGACGACGCCGTCGTTTCGACGTCACCCTGCATGGCACTTCGCTCGAGCCGCAACCGATCGATCAAGGCCGCTTGCCGGCTGTGGTCGGAGGCCTGTTCCAAGCGGAGTCGATCGAGCGCAATGCGCTGCTCGTCCACCGAAGCATCGGCACGCGCCAGCTCGGTGGCGGCCTTCAGGCCCTCCAGCTCGGACGTGTTGTGGACACGCACCAGCTCGCCGACGCGCTTCTCGGTCTCGCGAGCGAGCGCCTGGAGCGCAACGGCCTCCCGCAAGCGGGCGCTCGCTTCGTCGAGCGCTTTCGGCGCCGCCTCGTCCTGCCGGCGCAGCACGTCTTCTTCTTTCGCAGTCTGCTCGTCGATTCGCGCGATCTGGTCGGTCAGCGAACGACGGCGAGACGTCGTTTCCGCGAGCGCGAGCCGCTGCGATTCGGCGTCCAGCTCGACGAGCACGTCGCCGGCGCGCACGCGCGACCCGATCGTGAGATGCATCGCGGCGACGCGGCCGGCGACGGCCGGCTGCACGCGGTGCGTCGCCGCCGTCGACTCGAGGCGAGCCGACGTCGAAACTTCCCAGATGGGAACGCGCGCGAAGCACAGCCAGCAAACCCACGCGCCGAGCAAGACGACGCCAGAGCCGATCGCCCATAGCGAACGTCGGAATCCGTCCGCTCGCAAGAAACCTCGCACGGACGGGAACGCCGTCGCGGACTCGCTCACTTCGCGCCTCCTCGTTGCTTTCGATCGAGCAGCGCTTCCGCGATCGCGTCCGAAATCGGCAGCGCCGCGTCGCGCTCGAGCATGCCCCACTCGCCGAATGGATTCACCTCGAGAAAGACGTGCTCGCCCTCCGGCGTCAAGATGAGATCGATGGCGCCGAAGAGAAGGCCGAGCGTTTTCATGAGGGAAACGAGCTTGGCCGAGACCACGTCCGGCACGTCCGCCGCGCGGAAGCAGCATTCTTCGGGGCTCGCGCGGCGCCAGTCCACCTGACCCTCGAGCGACGCGCTCGCGTCGACGCTCGCCGCGAACACTCGGCCGTCGACGAACGCAATGCGCAGCTCGCTTTGCTTCGCAAGCCGCTCTTGGAAGACCATCGGGCAGTGACAAAGAGAATCCGCATCGGCGACGTCCTCGGCCCGAACCTCGCTGGTGTAGACGAAGCGGGACGGCTTGCCCATCGAGACGGAGAGGGGCGTCAGCATCTTCGCGACGACGGAGCCGCGCATCTCGGCGAAGAAATCACGGAGCTGCCGCGGATCGTTCGTGACGAGCGTCTTCGGGATCCGAAACCCGGCACCATCCGCGACTCGCAGTTGAAGCAGCTTGTTCTCCGCCTCGCGGGCGCGCGCGAGATCGTTGATCCACCTCGCGTGATGAAGGCCGTCGAGGAATCCGTGCAAGGCAGCCGACGACTCCCGAGCGCACGCATCGCGAAACTCCGGGTCGAGATCGTCCGCAATCCGAGGCTCCCAGATGTGGCGCGTCCAGACGGCGCGCACCTCGCTCGCATCGAGCGCGGCGTCACGATCCCATGCGGAGTGGCGAGAAGCGTTGCCCTCGAGCCGCGCGGCGAGTCGGATCTCGCTCGGGAATCGGTCGGTGTCGAACCGAAACGCGCGGGCGCCGCGCCGCGCCAACGCATCCGCGACGCGATCCACCGTGAAGTGGTCGGCAGTATGCGTCAGCATGACGACGAC